>NZ_CAMYEZ010000112.1 GCF_947254915.1 uncultured Porphyromonas sp.
GTCTTGGTGTCGTTGCTGTGTTTTTGGCTCTCCCCAATGATTGCTGAGCAGTATGGTACTGTACGTGCTTCAGTATTCTTTGGCACGTGTCTTCTTGTAGTGGCTCTACTACTTTACGTAGTTTACTTCTTCATGGATAAGAAGCTAGACCAGCAGCTAGAAGCAGCCCATGCAGCTGTGGAGAAAGAGGAGGAAGAGCCCTTTAAGTTTAGAGACCTCGGTCATGTCTTTGGCAACTCAATGTTTTGGATCGTTGCCATCCTGTGCGTCCTCTATTACTCAGCTATCTTCCCCTTCCAGAAGTTTGCCACGGAGATGCTCGTGAGCAACGTGGGCTTCGAGCAAGATGTGGCTGCTAAGATCTTTAGTCTCTTCCCAGTGGGAGCTATGGTTATAACTCCAATCTTGGGCTTTTACCTAGATGCACGTGGCAAGGGTGCGACGATGCTGATGATCGGTGCTATCCTGATGATTGTCTGCCATGGTACGTTTGCTTTCTTCCCATTCAGTAGTGTCTCTCATGGTCTGGCTACTACTATTGCTATCATAGCCATCGTAGTACTGGGTATCTCCTTCTCACTAGTTCCTGCAGCTCTATGGCCATCCGTACCTAAGATTATCCCAGGTAAGGTGCTAGGCTCTGCTTACTCAGCTATCTTCTGGATCCAGAACATCGGACTTATGTCTGTCCCTATGCTCATAGGCGCTATCCTAGATGCAAACAATCAGAATGTAGCTCCTGGACAGCCTAAGGACTACTTCCAGGCAATGCTTGTCTTTACCGCCTTTGGTGTGGTAGCTCTCATCACGGCTATACTTCTCAAGGCTGCTGACAAGAAGAAGGGCTACGGTCTTGAGTTGCCGAACATTAAGAAGTAACTTATCCGTCGGAGGAGGTTCTTTTGGAGTGTGCTATCACCTCTTTTAGTGAAGACTTAACTAGGAGGTGTAGGCTACTCGCAAAAATCTTCGTACATTTGTGCCGAGAGAGCTAGCTACACGTGATAGCATGCTCCGAGAGAACTACCATTCCACCGAAGAAATAAGATAACTCGCTATATGGAAATCAAGAAATCACCCCACGCAGACCTAAGAAGGACGATACCTTTATCGTTGGCTATGGGTTTTGTCTTAGCTCTAGGTATTCTTTATACCGCTCTAGAGTGGACCTCTTCCAAAAACGACAATGAAGACGAGAGTACTTCGCTTAACATTGCCGATATGGAGGATGCCCTTATTATCAATGAGCAGCAACAAGAGCAACCCGAGCCAGAGCCAGAGGCTCCACAAGAGGTCGTAGAGGTTGCACTACCAGAAGAGTTTAAGGTGGTTGATGACAATAAGGAGGTTGCTAAGATTTCAATCGTCTCTGCAGATCAGGATCGTGAGCTACCACCGCCACCCGTCATCGTCCAGCCTGTACAGACAGTTGAGGAGCCCGAGGATCAGATCTTTGAGATTGTTGAGAATCCTGCCGTTCCTCCTACGGGAGATATACCCTCACTGCTTAAGTGGATTGCTAGTCATATTGAGTACCCACAGAGTGCTCTAGATAATGGTATACAAGGTAAGGTCGTACTCCGCTTTGTCGTGGAGAAGGATGGATCTATCGGAGATATACTTGTAGCTCGTAAGGTAGATCCCGCACTAGACAAAGAGGCTGTTCGCGTGCTTAAGTCTATGCCTAAGTGGACACCAGGTAAGCAGCGTGGTAAACCTGTACGCTCTTACTTC
Organism: uncultured Porphyromonas sp.; assembly: GCF_947254915.1. Classification (GTDB taxonomy): domain Bacteria; phylum Bacteroidota; class Bacteroidia; order Bacteroidales; family Porphyromonadaceae; genus Porphyromonas. Next base: position 1,735 of record NZ_CAMYEZ010000112.1, read on the forward strand.
ACACTACCTATCTCCTTTACCATCGGTTAAGGCGAAGAGAGGTGACTACGTACTAAAGAATAAGAACTGTAAGATGGTATAGATGCCTCTCTATACTGCTAGTCTAGCGAGGCATTTATACCACTCTCATACTGATAAACAAGGGATGTCTCATTCATCAAAAGCCACGGACTTGAGCGCATATCGTCAGATGGTGCAGGATACTCTGCAACGTCTGCAATTGGATAAGCGTACACCTCAAGCTCTCTATGCTCCAATACAGTATACATTGGAGCAAGAAGGGGCTAAGCGAGTTCGTCCAGTCTTGGCTCTCTTGATGCAGGCGTTTCTTCGTCCAGAAGCTCCACTGGTTATATCGCCAGCAGTAGCGCTAGAGGTCTTTCACAATTTTACGTTACTCCATGATGATGTGATGGACAATTCTCTCGTGCGACGTGGTAAGCCGTCAGTCTACGCTAAGTACGGACTGACACCAGCCATTCTATCGGGAGATGCTATGCTGATTCTCGCTTATCAGATGCTTACGGAGGAGGTCTCTCCAGAGGTGCTCTCCGACTTGATGAGTGATTTCAACAAGATGGCAACGCTCGTTATGGAGGGACAACAACTAGACCTTGAATATGAGAGGCTAGACAATGTCTCTAAGGAGCAATACCTAGAGATGATTGGCTACAAGACAGCAGTGCTGATAGCGACGGCAACGCGCTTTGGCGCAATTCTCTCAAAGGTGGATATAGAGTTGGTTGAGTATGCCTACAACTTCGGTTGGAACCTAGGAATAGCTTTTCAGCTTCAGGATGACTATTTGGATTTATACGGGGATAGTGAAACCTTTGGCAAGCCCCTCGGAGGAGATATCCTAGAGGGCAAGAAGACTATCCTCCATACGCTCGCTTATGTCACTGCTTCACAGACTCAGCGACAAGCACTCACAGAGGCGATGCGGAGACCCAACGAGCAGGCTGATGAGAAGATCTCAAAGGTCAAAGCTCTATATGACGAAATGGAAGTGGCGACTCAAGTGCAGACACTCGTGCGATACTACTTAGCGGAAGCTCAAAAGGCTCTAGAGAGTCTAGAGACGTTTACAGGTAGAGAAGCTACGTTGTTGCGAGTACTTGTGAGCAAACTGGCTGAGCGCAATACTTAAGCGTCACGCCCTTAGCGAAGGGGGTGGCAGTCTAGAGGCAGATAGGGGAGACCCTATGGCTATACGGAGTAAAGATGCTGATAGATACCCACACACATATATACGGTACCGAGTATGAGGCAGACAGAGACGCTGTCATCTCAGCGGCTCACGAGGCGGGGGTTGGCTATTTAGTCATGCCCAATGTAGATCTCACGTCACTCTCGTTACTAGTCGATACCCACCGCTCCTATCCGAATCGCACAGCGATGGCTCTAGGACTGCATCCTACCTCAGTGGGGGCAGATTACTCAGAGCAACTACGTCAGCTACGCCAATACGTAGCTGAGTCTAGAGAGGAGATAGTGGCGATAGGCGAGATAGGACTGGACTTCTACTGGGATCGCACTTATGTGGAGGAGCAACAACGAGCTCTTATTGAGCAAGTCGGATGGGCTATAGAGCTTGACCTGCCAGTGATACTGCATGTACGCTCTGCACTGGATGAGACGATAGATCTATTGCTCTCTCACTTCGCTTCGGATCAGCTCCGCGGAGTCTTTCATTGTTTCGAAGGCGAGGAGGCACAGTTGCAGCGTATTTTGGAGCATTTGCCACTGATGATGATAGGGGTCAATGGCAATGTGACTTATAAACGCTCTCGTACCGCTCAGTTATTGTCTCATATACCTCTAGATAAGATGTTGCTAGAGACCGATGCACCCTATTTGGCTCCTATTCCCCAGCGGGGGAAGCGCAACGAGCCAGCATATTTAGTTCATACAGCTAGTTATGTAGCTGATCAGATAGGTATCTCACTGGAGAGTTTGGCCGAGCATACGACAAGCAATGCTATACGGCTCTTTTCGTTGGACTTATTGCTTAGTAATAGTTGACGAACGTCCGCTTGGCTAGTCTGCGAATATGCCAAGGAGTCTAATCTAACGACTGCGATGTGCGCTAAGTCGCCGAAATTCTTTAGATTTGCATTGGTAAACGGACAGTAAGCTCCACGAGATAGGAGATAGATTCAGACGAGATAGCTATAAAACTGACTATAGATATAAGGAGAGATGCTCGAGTGGCTGAAGAGGCACGCCTGGAAAGCGTGTAAACGTCGAAAACGTTTCGAGGGTTCGAATCCCTCTCTCTCCGCAACAATAATAATCAAACTAGAAATAATCAACTAACACAGCTATCGCAATGAAAAAGTTATTTGCAACGTTATCAAGCATGGCTCTACTCACTTTGGGCCTCACACAGATGACCTACGCACAGGAGGCTGCTCCAGTAGCTACAGACACCACAGAGGAGGTGACCCCTTCTACCGTTGATGAGGCTGTCGAGGCTGATATGGAAGTTGTTATGGAGCAGGATGCTACCGCAGACCAGGATCAAGGCTTCCATCAGGCTCTCAAGAAGAAGTTCATCGAGGGTGGTGCAGACTTTATGGCACTCATCGCACTAGTGCTCATCCTCGGTCTTGTCCTCTGCCTAGAGCGTATCATCTACCTCAACCTAGCAGACAACAACTACGAGGCATTCCTACGCAAGCTCGAGGAGGCACTCAATCGTGGTGATATGAATGGTGCTAAGGAGATCGCACGTAACACTCGTGGTCCCGTTGCTTCTATCGCTTATCAGGCACTCATGCGCTTTGATCAGGGCATCGATGTTGTCGAGCGTTCTATCGTCTCTTACGGAGGCGTACAGGGTGGACTTCTTGAGAAGAACCTCTCGTGGATCACGCTCTTCATCGCTATCGCTCCTTCACTCGGATTCCTTGGTACCGTCGTTGGTATGGTCATGGCATTCGATAAGATCGAGAAGGTCGGTGATATCAGCCCGACGGTTGTCGCAGGTGGTATGAAGGTGGCTCTGATCACGACCATTGGTGGTCTGATCGTTGCTATGATCCTTCAGATCTTCTACAACTACATCCTATCTAAGGTCGAGTCTATCCTCAATCGTATGGAGGATGCCTCTATCACGCTAGTAGACTTTGCTATCAAGTACAACCTCCATAAGTAATACGCAACCATGGCAGTAACCAAAATTCGTAAGATCTCTAGCTGGACGCTACTAGTACTCATAGTAGTCTCCGTTGCGGTCTGCCTTGCGTTTTTCGTCGGGGGAGTCGAGCTAGATGCTTCGGGCAATAAGGTCTATGCCAATACAGACTTAGTCTTGTATTGGGGCTATGCTCTCGTTGCGTTGACGCTCATAGCGACGCTTGTGTTCGCTATCGCCTCCCTAATCCAAGGATTCCGCACTAATCCTAAGAAGGCTCTACAGGGTCTCTTAGTCTTTATCCTATTGATAGTCATACTGGGTGTTTCCTATGCTATAGGTGATAGTACTCCCATGTCTGTCAATGAGGACTCAGCACAGTATAATACTCCAGGGTGGCTCAAGACCATTGATATGTGTATCTACACAGCCTACACGCTCGTGGTTCTTATCATAGTAGGTGTCATCTGGGGTGGTATCCGTAAGAGTCTATCCAAGTAAGTAATCAAACATCAGTAAAGAGCAATGTCTAGAACTAAAAAGAAGGTACCCAGTATCAATGGGTCATCCATGGCCGACATCTCTTTTATTCTTCTGATCTTCTTCTTGATTACTACTTCAATGGACACCGATCAGGGACTAAAGAGGCGCCTACCGCCGTTGGTTCCCCCCGAGCAGCAGCAACAGGATATTGAGATACGTGACCGTAACGTATTGCGTATCCTTGTGAATCGCTCGGATCAGATAGCTATCATCAAGAAAGATGCGTCAGGACGTGACGATATGGCTATCGTACCTCTTGAGAGGCTTAAGGATCGTACTGTCGAGTTCATCCTCAACCCCCAGGATCTGCCACATCTCCCAGAGAAGGAGACACGCTACATCGCTGGACTAGGGGATCGCGTCGTGACCACATCATCGTATGCTATCTCGCTCAAGAACGAGGTTGAGACCAGCTACCAGATGTATATTGATGTACAGAACGAGCTACTCCGAGCTTACAATGAGGTATGGGATATCGTCGCTCAGAAAGAGTTTGGTCAGCCATACGATGACCTGACACCTGATAAGCAGAAGATTGTCGTCGACTGCTATCCGATGCACATCTCTGAGATGCCACTCAACTCGTAAACTTCAACTTATAGCGCATAATTATGGGAAAGTTCAAACAAGCTGGAGGGCGTACGATGCCTGAGCTGAATACCTCCTCACTGCCAGACTTGATTTTTGCCTTTCTGTTCTTCATCATGATGGTGACGAGTATCCGAGAGGTGACTCCAAAGGTTGCCTTTCAGAATCTCCCGACAGCGACTGAGCTCACCAAGTTGGAGGAAAAGTCTCTCGTATCCTTTATCTACGTAGGTAAGCCTATTCCTGAGCTACAGTCTAAGTTTGGTACAGCACCAGCTATCCAGCTCAACGATCAGATTACCACAGATCCCTCTGCCGTCTATGGCTTTGTCAAGGACGAAGAGGCTCAGATACAAGATGAGCGTCGCAAGTTGATGACCGTCTCTATCAAGGGCGATGCATCTACCAAGATGAAAATCATAGCAGATATCAAGTATGAGCTACGTCGTGCTGACGCATTGAATATATCATACTCAGCAAGACCTAAGCGAGATAACTAAAAGAGATACATTGCGCTAAGCAATAGACTCTCTCACTCAATAAGAGGAGGGTGCCACAGAAATAAAGCTGGCATCCTCCTCTTCTTCTTTGTGCTCGTTGTGAGGTCCCTCGGTCGCTGTATGCTGGAAGGGCACTCGCTGTGTTAAAGCGAGACGAAGTTAGCCCCCACAAATGTTCATCCTGTCGTTTTTAGCGAAAACGGTCGCCCTCTTGCTAGAACTCTCCGTGCGTCCCTAGAAAGGGCTTTCGTGATATTTTAAAGTGTTGAGGTCTCTTCGTAGGTGTTGTTTCATCGTTGATTAGTTTGTATCTTTGCTGTGCAACTTCTTAGGGAGGAGCCGTTGGCTGGGCAACGTTAGAAAACTCTTATCCACGCATTTGGCTATGAAACGCCAACACCCCTCGGGGTGCAGACGATGGGCGTGGGGGTATGGGGCACCTGTACGAAAACGATCTAGGAGCCGAGGTGTGATGAGCATCTCGGCTCTTTTCTTGTATTCTCTGCCGATTCTCAGGTGGCATTGCGCCATCTCTACTTCGACACTACGTAGTTATAGCAGACGGAGGAAGGAGTCGTGCGCGCTTTCGGAGAGGATGACGTTCCCAACGGAGGAAGACAAACTTTCCAGCCTTGGAAATTTGTTTTTCCAAGGCTGGAGCGTTTTGGAAACTTAACAAATAGGGGAGGAGGGGTAGGGG
>NZ_CAMYEZ010000113.1 GCF_947254915.1 uncultured Porphyromonas sp.
CAAGGTTGAGGCTACGCCTGATGAGGGCTACGAGCTCAAGAGCCTGAAGGTCAATAAACAGGATATCCTCTCGGCAAAGAAGTTTACGGTAGAGGGCGAGTCGACCGTTGTCGCTACCTTTGAGCAGAAGAAGCCCGTCACCTACGCGATTCACTTTGCACAGCCAGAGCATGGACATCTGAAGCTCTTCGCAGGGGAGCAGGAGATCCAGCCTAATGCTACGCTAGAGCGTGGTACAGAGGTTAAGGTTGAGGCTACGCCTGATGAGGGCTACGAGCTCAAGAGCCTGAAGGTCAATGAGCAGGACATCCTCTCGGCAAAGAAGTTTACGGTAGATGGCGAGTCGACCGTTGTCGCTACCTTTGAGCAGAAGACTGGTGTGGAGGAGCCTGACGAGAGCTTGCTCCTTAAGGTATACCCTAACCCTACAGATAGCTACTGTATCGTCTCTGTACCGGCGGCTTACATTGGCGAGACCGCATATCTCCTAGGAGCGGGTGGTGAGTTGCTACGTCTCCTACCTCTAGTGCAGAGCGAGGTGACGCTAGATCTAGCATACCTACCTATAGGCACCTATCTGCTCAAGGTCGGTGCTACAGACCACTCTCTGACCATCATCCGCAAATAATATAGACGGAGTATGACAATCGCAAATCTACACCGCCAGCCCCTCTTGAGGGGAGTGACCACGGTATGTCTCACCCTCCTTGCAGTCGCACTACTATGTAGCTGTAGCGATGAGATGCCGAAGCCTCTACAGATGACCTTGTCGTCTCGCACCTTCCTCCTCACGGTAGGTGATACAGCTCGACTTAATGTAGCTATAACGCCACAAGCGACCTCTTCGCAAGTGACCTTCAAGAGTCTTGATGAGACCATCGCACGAGTTGATCCTACGGGTCTTATCACCGCCTGTGCCTCAGGCGAGACAGCGATAGCTGTCGCACTCGGATCTCTACGGGATACTTGTCGGGTGCAGGTCTCTGCTCAGGCCGTGGCTATATCACTCCCCGATACTGATATAAGTGTTGTCGAGGGTGATACCACACGAATCCGCTATACGGTATCTCCTGAGGGCACTCCGGTGACCTTTACCTCTGCAGCTCCTCAGGTCGCCACGGTGGATGATCGTGGATGTGTCAGAGGTGTCTCCGTAGGCGAGACGACGATCACGCTACAAGCTCTCTCGATACAGGTCTCTGTGAGGGTGTCTGTGACGGCTCCTAATATTAAGGTATCAACAGAGTTGCCTCTGATGAAGTTTGCTCCTCAGCGAGATGCTACAGGTCACATCACAGAACCCAGCATTCTATCGTATGAGCAAAGCTTAGGTCGCAGATCGCAATCCATTCGCTATAATATGCAGCAGACCTACGAGGGCTTTGTAAATTTAGACTTGATGACTATACCAGCCGTCATCTATGGTATACCTACGGAAGATGGTCATGATAAGCGTATCATAGCCTATAGTAAGGAGACCATAGCACACTGCCCTCGTACACGTACGATGCTACGGAGTAGTGGGTTCTCCCAGATAGAGTCTGCTGTAATAGATGTGGCTGGTGAGGAGACTTCGGTCTTGCGCGCCAAGAGTGACATAGATCCAGATATAACGGTCGTGATGATGGATGAGGAGTATCCCGAGTTTGGAGCTCAGATGTATATGGAGTTTGTCAAGCGTATGCCTCGTCATCATAGTATTATGACCAATGTCCGGGACTTCCCCTCGCTCAAGGCTCTAGCGACTGGCTCGCTGGACAAAGCGCAAGCTTTCGAACAGCAGTTGGGACTTCGTGAGTTTAGCCAGCAAGACTCACAGCCCTACAGCCGTATATTTGTCACGAAGAGTGAAGCACTAGAGAAGAGTAATTTCAAGTGGGTCTACTACACCCTACGCGGGGTTCGCAGTCACCCCTTTATCAATGCTGAGCTCAACTGCCCCAATGGCAAGGCCGACATCAAGTCTACTGCGCTCAAGGAGTATCTCGCTCGCAACGGCTTTGATCAAGAGTACTACGTCGATGCCACCGCCAATGTGGTAATGGTGTATAATCATGATGGAGATCTATGCCAGATCTATGAAGACTCTGAAACTAAGCGCATACTCCTACAGCTAGTCCTCAAGCGGGATTTGCCAAACTCCGAGGGCTAGCTGGACGAGTACACAGGAAGCGTTTGCTACTGATACGAGTAGCACTCTTAATTGAGTAGGTTGGGAAACGAAAGTAGGTCAGAAAACTTTTTGTTTCCCTACCTACTTGATTTTCTTAGTGGGTAGAAGCTAGAGTTTAGACATGAACCGTGCATTCCGACAGCGGGTGTTAGAAGTCCCATGCGAGCGTCACGATGCTGGTGGATCCCCTCCGACAGCAAGATAATTAGTACCTTTGCAGGAGAGCCGAGCTGACACGAGAGCGAGGCTTCGTCACGTTGTATACTTATCTTTATAATATATGTCGCTACAGTGCGGTATCGTAGGACTACCCAACGTCGGTAAGTCCACTTTGTTTAACTGCTTGTCGAATGCTAAGGCGCAGTCGGCCAACTTCCCCTTCTGCACGATCGAACCCAACGTTGGGGTCATCACCGTGCCAGATGAGCGTCTCAATAAGTTGGTCGAGATGGAGCATCCTAAGCGGACGGTGCCTGCCACGGTAGAGATTGTCGACATAGCGGGGCTGGTCAAGGGTGCCAGTCAGGGCGAGGGGCTGGGCAATAAGTTCCTCTCAAACATCCGCGAGACTGATGCGATCATACACTTGCTGCGCTGCTTTGACGATGACAACATTACGCACGTTGACGGCTCCGTAGATCCAGTTCGGGACAAGGAGATCATCGACACGGAGCTACAGCTCAAGGATCTAGAGACGGTGCAGACGCAACTCAAGAAGTCCGAGCGGCAGGCTCAGACGGGTGGCGACAAGCAGGCGAAGATCCGTGTAGCGCTCCTCAAGCGTATCGAGGAAGCCCTACTGCAAGGGCTTAACGCTCGCTCGGTGACGCCGGAAAACAAGGACGAGGAGCAGGCGCTGCGAGACCTTTTTCTCCTAACAGCTAAGCCAGTCCTCTACGTCTGCAATGTTGACGAGGCGAGTGCCGCCACGGGCAATGCTTATGTGGAGGCCGTTCGCAAGGCTATCGCTCATGAAGATGCGGAGCTACTGGTCGTATCTGCGCATATCGAGAGCGAGATAGCAGAGCTGGAGGAGTATGAGGAGCGTCAACTCTTCCTGCAGGAGTTAGGGCTGGAGGAGACGGGTGTCAACCGTTTGATCCGTGCAGCCTACAAGTTGCTCAACCTCGAGACCTTCTTTACGGCTGGAGCTGATGAGTGCCGTGCTTGGACTTTTGTCAAGGGGAGCAAGGCTCCTCAGTGTGCGGGCATCATACACACCGACTTCGAGCGTGGCTTCATACGTGCTGAGGTGATCAAGTATGAGGACTATGTGCACTACGGCTCTGAGACGGCTGTCAAGGAGGCTGGTCGCATGGCGGTCGAGGGCAAGGACTACGTCGTGCAGGACGGAGACATCATGCACTTCCGCTTCAACGTATAGCGCCTCTAGTACAAAGTATTAACACCGAAATAGAATCAACCTATGCCGGACAAGATAATTATCGCAGACTTTGGCTCGCAGACTACACAGCTCATCGGACGTCGTCTGAGAGACCTGAACACTTACTGCGAGATAGTCCCCTACAACAAGATTCCCACAGACCTGACGGGCGTTCGCGGCGTCATCCTCTCGGGGAGCCCATACTCGGTCTATGCTGAGGAGGCTTTTACCGCAGACATAGCCGCTATCCGTGGAAGGCTGCCGATCCTAGGCATTTGCTATGGTGCCCAGCTGATGGTGCATCAGAGCGGAGGTGCCGTGGAGAACTCTAATACCCGTGAGTACGGAGCCTCTACACTACAATTGGTGGACAAAGCCGATCCACTGCTTGCTGGGCTCTCGCCACAGCACACGGTCTGGATGTCGCACGGTGACACGATCACACGCCTTCCCGAAGGCTTTAAGGTGATTGCCTCGACTCCCTCGGTGCAGTATGCCGCATATAGGATAGAAGGCGAGGAGACTTGGGGCGTACAGTTTCACCCAGAGATACATCACAGTGAGGAGGGTACGAAGCTCCTCGACAACTTCGTCACGCTCTGTGGCATCAAGGGCGAGTGGTCGTCCGAGTCTTTCATCGAGAACAGCATCGCCTCGATCCAGGCTCAGGTAGGTGACGAGCAAGTCATCATGGCGCTCAGTGGAGGCGTAGACAGTTCGGTCGCTGCGGTCCTCCTGCACCGTGCTATCGGCGATCAGCTCACCTGTATCTTTGTGGATCATGGGCTGATGCGACTAGGCGAGGCGGAGCAGATCTTGGCGGACTACAAAGCACTCGGACTAGGCTGTATCAAGGTTGACGCGAGTGCGAAGTTCCTCGGAGACCTGGCGGGCGTTCGTGATCCCGAGGCTAAGCGCAAAGTGATCGGCCGAGACTTCATCGAGGTCTTTGAGGCTGAGGCGAAGAAGTTGCCACAGGCTCGTTGGCTGGGACAAGGAACCATTTATCCGGACATCATCGAGTCCATCAATATCACGGGCAAGGTGATCAAGAGCCACCACAACGTGGGCGGACTGCCTGAGCGTATGCACCTCAAGCTGGTGGAGCCGCTGAAGCATCTCTTTAAGGATGAGGTGCGTCGTGTCGGCTTGGCCCTCTCTATGCCACGACATATGATCTTTCGCCATCCCTTCCCAGGGCCAGGCCTAGGCATTCGCGTGCTGGGCGAGGTGACTCCTCAGAAGGTGGCTATCCTCCAGCAGGCTGACAAGATATACACCGACCTGCTCCGCAAGTACAACCTCTACGATGAGGTCTGGCAGGCTGGAGCTATCCTCCTGCCCGTGCAGAGTGTGGGCGTCATGGGTGACGAGCGCACCTACGAGTACACGGTGGCTCTGCGGGCGGTGACGAGCGTCGATGCGATGAGTGCCGACTGGGCTCGCCTGCCGTACGACTTCCTCGCAGAGGTCTCTAACGAAATCATAAACAAGGTGCGTGGCGTCAATCGCGTCTGCTACGATGTGTCGTCGAAGCCACCCGCAACGATTGAGTGGGAGTAACCTTTCGCTCAGTCTATCTGCTTAATATCTAAATCAATATGTCCACCTATCAAGCTACCGATAGTCGCAAGGTGACCACCCGACGACTACTCGAGATGAAAGAGCGTGGGGAGAAGATCTCCATGCTCACCGCTTACGACTACTCTGCAGCACAGATCATCGACGCTGCCGGTATGGATGTGATCCTCGTAGGCGACTCTGCCAGTAATGTGATGGCGGGTAATGTGACTACGCTACCGATCACGCTAGACCAAATGATATATCACGGCAAGAGCGTGATGAAAGCGGTGCAGCGTGCGCTGGTTGTCGTTGACCTCCCCTTCGGCTCTTATCAGGGTAACTCTAAGATCGCTCTAGAGAGCGCCATCAAGGTGATGAAGATCACCCACGCTGATGCGATCAAGATAGAGGGAGGTAGCGAGATCCGTGAATCGGTAGAGCGTATCCTCTCGGCCGGTATCCCGATCATGGGGCACCTTGGGCTCACGCCTCAGTCGATCAATAAGTTTGGCTCTTACGCTGTCCGTGCTAAGGAGCAGGCAGAGGCTGATAAGTTGCTGGCCGATGCACATCTCCTTGAGGAGCTAGGTTGCTTTGCTCTCGTACTGGAGAAGATCCCAGCACCGCTAGCCACCAAGGTTGCCTCTGAGCTAACGATCCCCGTCATCGGCATCGGTGCCGGCGGTGGGGTGGACGGCCAAGTCCTCGTCATGCACGATATGCTCGGCATCACGCAAGGCTTTAGTCCTCGCTTCTTGCGTCGCTACGCTGACCTTGGCTCCATCATGACTGATGCGGTACAGCACTACATAGCCGATGTCAAGAGCCAAGACTTCCCGAACGAGGAGGAGTCTTACTAGTCGCCACAGATACATATATAATATAGCGAAGGCACCGCCAGCCAGTGAGCTTGGTGGTACCTTCGCTTTTGTTGTGTCTATGCTCCCCGAAATGAGTACTTTTGTGGAGTGCTCTTTCGCTCACTCAGCGAAAGGGGCGTCCAGTCCACTCTATCATGCCAGCAAAGCCCATCTCCATACTGATCCCCACGCGCAACTACGACTGCCGTCCACTCGTAGAGGCTCTGCATCGTCAGCTCCTACAGGCGCATGTGGAGGGTGAGATCATCCTCGGAGACGACTCCTCCGATCCTCGCTATGCTCAGCTCTACGACTCACTCCAGCTGGAGGGGCTCATACGGCTCGTCCGCCCCACGACACATCTTGGGGCGGGGTGCATGCGCAACTACCTAGCGCAGCAAGCCGAGGGAGACCAGCTTCTCATCATTGACTCCGACACAATGCCCGCCTCCGACAGCTTCGTCGTGGACTACCTGCAGGCAGCGCATCCCGAGAGGGTAGTGGTAGGGGGCTTCTGCTATCCTACCGAGCGCCCCACCAGCGACAGGCTATTGCGCTATAAGTATGGGCACAAGGTCGAGACCCGCAGCCTAGCCGAGCGACAGCAAGCGCCCGCAGATGCTTTCGTCAGTATGAGCTTCCTGATACCTCGTCACATCTTTCTCGAGGAAGGCTTCCCCACAGAGATGGGTATGGGCTACGAAGACGCCTACTTCGGCTATCGACTGACCGAGCGAGGGGTTGTCATCACGCACATTGACAACCCTGTCATCCATGCGCTCAAGGAGACTAGCGACCAATTCCTCGACACCACCGAGCGCTACGTGGAGAACCTCTACCGACACCGTGCCCTGCTCGCGCCCTATCCGATACGTCTCCTCCAGCTCTACCTACGACTAGAGCGCACCAGGCTCGTCCCGTTGCTCGGCAGCCTCGCTCCGCTCCTCAAGCCCTTGCTACGACGACAGCTCACCTCGCGCCACCCCTCGCTCCGCCTCTTCGCTCTCTACAAGCTCCTCCACCTCTGTTCCCTCCGATCGTAACCTCCGTCGGTCGTGTAGCGAGTGCTTTCCTCGGGAGCAACTG
>NZ_CAMYEZ010000114.1 GCF_947254915.1 uncultured Porphyromonas sp.
ATCCCCTGCTTGCTCAATGCGGCCAACGAGGTCGCTGTGCGCGCCTTCCTCGATGAGCGTATTGGCTTCACCGAGATAGCGCGACTCATCGAGCCCATTATGACGGCCGTCCCCTATGATGCCACCCCGACTCTCGACGCTCTGCTGCACTACCACGACGTGGCGACCGCTTTAGCCTCCGAGCAGCTCTCCCGATAGCCCTCTCGTCAAACGAACATCTGTGAGTCCTCGTAGTCCTACTATGGGAACTTTTTGTTGCCTTAGGGCGAGAAGATATTGGTTCCAACAGGGTGAAACTAAAGTTCCCCCCCCTTGGCACAAAAGTTTCACCCGTATGGTACTACAACTTCTCTAGAGATAACACATTGTCGTCAGAAGTAAAGCCTAGAATAGATGGGTATAATGCAGCATTGATGTAGATAGCGTGTGAGACATCAAAAAGCTGTACTTTTGTATCAGCAGAGACTAAAGAAGCCTAGAGATGGAAGCTATAGTTCTCAATACGCTTACAAATCAATGTATATGGATCGGATCACAACATCACAGCCTGCTATCGTTGATGCGACTATCCTACACAACGAGCAGGTAGCGCCACGCTATCACCTACTTACACTAAGACTAGAGGTCTCCTCTGACGATACCTCGTGGCTACAAGGTGTAGCGCCAGGGCAGTTTGTACAGGTAGACTGTCGCCCTACGGGAATACTCTTGCGACGCCCTATATCCATATACAAGTGGTCTAGAGAGGATCTATGCCTAACGCTCTTGGTACAGCGCGTAGGGCGTGGTAGCAACTATATATGCGACTTAACAGAGGGAGACAAGGTAAATATTGTCGGACCTCTAGGGACTCCCTTTACCATAGGCCCCACGATAGCTGGCGAGCGTCCGCTCCTAATCGCTGGTGGGGTAGGGATGGCACCTATTATTATGCTCGCTCGTCACCTGCAGCAGCTATCGGGTGTGAGACCGCACTTGATCATAGGCGCTCGCACCGCTTCCTTACTGATATTGCGAGATGAGATAGCGCAGATCGGTTGCTCCTACAGCTACACGACTGATGACGGATCGTATGGCACTCGGGGACCCGTCCTAGCGGCTCCTGAGCTAGAGCTAGACAAGTACTCTATGGTCTACACCTGCGGCCCTCGCCCTATGATGCGTGCTATCCACAACTGGGCAAAAGTGCACAACGTGCCAGGGCAGGCTTCTCTTGAAAACCTTATGGCTTGTGGCGTGGGGGCATGCCTATGCTGTGTAGAAAACATCGCAAACCAGGGGAACACGTGTGTCTGTACGAAAGGCCCTGTCTTTAACTTTGATCAACTATTATGGTAAGCACATCGGTCAATATAGGGGGAGGCATTACCCTAAAGAATCCTATCCTAACTGCTTCTGGTACTTTCGGATATGGGCTGGAGTTTGCTCCATTTCAAAATCTTAATGAGCTAGGAGGATTTATAGTCAAGGGGACTACGCTACACCCACGACAAGGCAATCCCTATCCACGTATGGCAGAGACGACGGCTGGTATGCTCAACTGTGTGGGGCTGCAGAATAGGGGAGTGGACTATCTCGTAGAGCATATCCTCCCTCAGCTAAGTCACTACGATACAGAGGTTCTCGTCAATGTGAGTGGCTCTACGATAGAAGACTATGTGGCTTGCGCTGAGCGACTAAACGATCACCCGAAGGTGCACTCCATAGAGCTAAACATTAGCTGTCCGAATGTCAAAGAAGGCGGTATGTCCTTTGGCGTCAACTGCGAGAGCGCCTACGAAGTGGTCTCGGCTGTGCGGAAGGCTTACAAAGGGCATCTGATGGTCAAGCTATCGCCCAATGTCACCGACATAACAGCGATAGCTCGCGCAGCCGAAGAGGCTGGCGCAGACAGTCTCTCTCTGATCAATACGCTCCTCGGGATGGCGATCAATGTCAAGACTCGCAAACCGAAGCTATCCACAATCACTGGAGGACTGAGCGGTCCAGCTGTCAAGCCTATAGCCGTCCGTATGGTGTGGCAGGTGTCGCAAGCCGTATCCATCCCAGTCATAGGACTAGGTGGCATCGCCTCTGTGGAGGATGTGGTTGAGTTCTTACTAGCCGGTGCCACAGCCGTACAAGTCGGCACCTACAACTTTGTAGAGCCAGATATTGCCTCTAAGCTTGTTCACGGACTCTCCAACTATCTAGAAGAGAATCATATATCAGACGTCAATGAGCTGGTCGGAGCTCTGTCTTGCTAAAGACAGAGTGTTGAATAGCGGAGATCTGGTGATAGATCTTCTAGCTACACGCATATAAACTATGGAGGAAATCGAAAGATTCCTCGGTGGCAATCTTTGATTATCCAGCGAGGAGCGGAAAAATTCTTCGGAACTTTGGTTCCGTTCTTCCGAAGTTTCATTTCATTCTTCCGAACTTTTATTTCCTAGTTCCGTGGAGAATTTTCGTTTCCTTGTGAGCTATCGGGAAATTCCTCGGTAGAAACATACATCCACGAAGATGCCTTAGACTGATGTTCTGATCTTGAGAGTGATTCCTCAGACAGTCTTACAAAATCCTAGCAACATTTAGAATTGGAATTATGTTTAGTTCGTAGATTGATCTTTTTTGGTAATAATAAAGTTAAGCTTTGGAGGATTCTTTTCTTTTGCTTAACTTCGCACTAGAACGTAAAGAAACCTATTACTTAAAGCTCAAATCTATGAAGCAACAAACACCTATGAGCCTCCTGCAGAAAGCTAATACTAGCTTGCGAAGTCATAAGAGCCTTGCGACACCTAGACTTATCTCACTAATGCTATGCTTAAGCTTACTGCTATTGGGGGCGTGTCGTAAATCGCCTAAAACTCCAGCACACATAGCCACGGAGGGCAATCTGCGCATACAGCTAAACTGCCAAGGAGTTGACTTGAGAGTTGGCGATGATGACCCGATATCTGCTATAGAAAAACTAGATTTATACTTTTTCTCCAGTGAATCTGAGACTGCAGAGCGCACGATGGTGGCTCACCGCACCTTTGGCAAAGATGAGCTAACGATCAATGCTCCTCTATCTATGTCCCTACCTGTTGCATCCTACTATCTCGTTGCTGTACTTAATGCTACGCCTGCGATTCAAAGTACGTTTGGTCAGGGAGCCTCTTGGAGTAAACTATCCGAGAAAGTTTATAAATTTAATGAGCTATACAGTGAGTCTCAAAATAAAGTAGCTTCTGTAGTGTGGAGTAATGATCAAGGACCTATACAAATTGAGAAGAGTGCCTTTGACAAAGGCGCTTCTCCTGTACAAGTACCCCTAGCGCGGACGATGGCTCGCTTAAGGATGTTTGGAGAGCCCAAAGTGCCTCAATATATGTCGATTGACTTAACTAATGGAGGTGCATTTCTCCTTGGATGTGTAGCTAAGAGGAGCTTCCTAATGCGAGAGTTAGCACCACTCATCGGAGGCTCAGGGGATGTTATGGAAAAGCCTGGAGATGGGTCAAGCTTTGCTAATCGATATGCCTATTCTTATGGTTATAAGGAGATTGCTAGCAGTAACTCAAGTGCCTATAAGACTCTTCTCAATACGTACAGAATCGATGAGATTTCTAAGACTATTTTCAATCTAGAGCCTCTTAAGCTAATACCGAAGACGGTTGATGAGTGTAATTTAACCGATTATCGATACTACGCATTGGAGACGACTATTGACCCTGATCACCTATCCTATTACTTTATACCATCTGTACTCGTGGGCTACAAAGTTTATCCTACAAACTTAAATGCACTGAGTGACTTTAAGTCAGATGAGGGATGGATTAGCTACAATGGTCGCTACTATCGAGGACGAGACTTCACCACTTATCTGAAAGCAATCCATAAACGCAATAAGGCTACGAATGGTTCAAGCCCGAGGGTAAGCATACCAGCAGACTATCCAAAAGATTTACAGGATGTATGCGAAGAGTTTGTGAGGACATATGGTGATAAAATGCAGATACCTAAAGATCCTTATCGAGACGAGATTTATCCAATAGACTTCAAGGGGTTGCGCTATTATCTGCGAAGCTACAACTATTATTACCTCCCAATCCAGCACGCGCCTGATCAAAAGGGCTATGGACACTATGGCATAGTTCGAAACAACGACTATCGTATTGAAATCAAGAGCATCTCAGACTTTGGCTCTCCAATATTAATGCAGATAGCTGATCACCCTGAAGTGTATACGCCTAAACAAGCAATCTCCTCTACACTGACTCTCTCACCTCTAACAGATCGAAATAACACTGCCGATTTATAATCTCGACGATTACCTAATAAGATTAACACAACGACCTCGAAGGAAAGTCTATATCCCTCGTGGTCGTTTTGTTATTTGATAGCTGAGTCTACGAAAGCCATTCTTAGGCAAAGAGAATTGATTTCTTTCGTATATTTGCGGATGCATCATTTATAGCATCTCTAGGAGATTTAAGATACTTTGTTGTAACTCTCCTAGAGCTTTTCTTAGATCACCATCATTCACTTAGCATCTCCTTATGATTTTATCTACTGAGACCTTTCTTATTATTGGATCTGTTGTAATCTTTGTCGCTATCCTTCTTGGTAAAGTAGGAGCACGCTTTGGAGTACCTGCCTTGCTTCTCTTCCTGCTGACAGGTATGCTCTTTGGAGTAGATGGTATCGGCATACATTTTAGCAATATGAAGGGGGTTCAGTCCATCGGGATTGTAGCTCTATCGATCATCCTCTTTTCGGGTGGTATGGGGACCAAGCTCTCGCAGATACGCCCTGTGCTAGGCGAAGGTATTGCTTTGAGTACTATCGGAGTCTTGCTTACGACACTCTTTACGGGTCTACTTATCTTTGGTGTGACCCACTACCTCTTTGCTTCGCTCACCTTCTCGCTACCTATTGCCATATTGCTAGCTGCAACGATGTCCAGTACCGACTCCGCATCGGTCTTTGCTATCTTACGTTCGCAGCGTGTGCATCTTAAGGAAAATCTAAAACCTCTCCTAGAGCTAGAGAGTGGTAGTAACGACCCTATGGCTTATATGATTACCGTCGCTCTGATCGGCTTCGTCATGGGAGGCGAAACTTCTCTATGGGGAGTGGCGGGGAGCCTTGTACTTCAGTTTTTCTTTGGAATAATAGGAGGCTTCTTCTTTGGCTGGCTATGCGTCAAGATGCTCAATAATCTGAACATTCAGAACGAAGTCCTCTATCCCATCGCTCTGCTCTGCTTGGTCATGATCACCTACGTGAGTACGTGGTACATCGGGGGCAATGGTTACCTCGCAGTCTACATAGCTGGTATCTACCTTGGAAATAGCAAAATCACAGCACGTAAGTCGGTCTATGGCTTCTTTGATGGTATCACCTGGCTCGTACAGATTATACTCTTTATCATGCTAGGACTCTTGGTCAATCCGAGCGACATGCTCCCTGTGTTGATTCCAACGCTACTCATTGCCGTGCTGATGATGTTTGTAGCCCGTCCGCTAGCTTGCTTCGTGACGCTACTACCATTCCGTAACCTATCCTTCAAAGCTCGTCTCTTCACCTCTTGGGTCGGTCTACGTGGCGCCGCACCGATACTCTTTGCCACCTATCCCGTACTGGCCGAGGTGCCTCAGTCTAATCACATATTTACTATAGTCTTCGTCATTACGCTAGTATCGCTCATCTGTCAGGGTATGACGATCACACCTGTCGCTCGTGCGCTACATCTAGCAGAGCCCGCACCTCCCGAAGGTTACTTCATGGGAGTTGAGATCCCAGAGGAGACTAATACAAATATGGAGGAGCGTGTGGTCGTAGAGGAGATGCTGACCGAGGGACATCTACTCAAGGATCTTGCGCTCAACCCCGAAGAGTTGGTCATCCTCGTACGTCGCCACGATCGCTATATAGTGCCAAAGGGAGGACTACACCTGCATCCAGATGATATCCTGCTCATCGTCTCTGAGCGTCGTGAAGCTGAGACGATCAAAGCAGAGCTTCCTACGACAGATCTCTTCTCTCGCTTGCGGAAGACGCTCGGACAGGTTACTAGCCGCAAGGCTAAGTAAAAGGCTCTAGAGGCTTTATAGTAACTGACTAAGGGGATACCCCCCTAAGCCGTAAGAAGAAAAGTGAAGTAAATACAGCGATTTCCTATCTGACTATACAGAAATAGCTATCGATCAAGTTTGCTCCTCGTAGGCGAGCTACCATAGTCACTCTATAAGAAGAGTAGAAGGCTCAATCGGTGAATTAAAGCGGTTGAACCTTCTGTTGTGAAAATAGCTAGCCTAGCTTAATTTTCGCTGTAAGATCAAAGACTCTCGTTAGAGTGTTCAGGGCGAACACATACATTCCATTCTTGTACACTAAGATGGACAGAGTCTCGCTGTGGAGCGATATAGACTCACGCTATAGCTTCTCTGAAATCACCGATGAAGTCAATCTCGCCCGAGGAATATTCCGATAGCTCCCGAGGAAATGAAATTTCCCCACCGAGGAGCGAAATAAAAGTTCGCAAGAATGAAATGAAACTTCGGAAGAAAGGAATGAAAGTTCGGAAGAAATTGTTCGTTCCTCCGAGGGTAATCTAGAATCTCCACGGAGCAATTGTTTGATTTTCTCCGTAGTGACTTTAAGAAGCTATTACTAGTTTGTCGTGTCTTGACAGTCTAGACATTGCTCTTGACAGGTCGCTAGAGATAGGCATTGACAAAGCAAAGTCATAAGCCAAAAAGCAATACAAGACAATCACAAATGCATACGATCGAAAGCATACAAATGAAAATATTCAGAATGTAGTACAACTCATCTGCATCACAATCGTACTGCAGAAAGTTGGATACCACTATAATCTTCAGACCTATCACATATAAATCGTGGTAGATTTAGTTGTAATATCTGACGTTTCACGATAATATAGTCAACTGAGAATCAATTGCTATTCACTAATTATGAATCAGTTATAACCTATTCAGTAAGCTTCACGCTACAAATATATGATCGCATATTGAC
>NZ_CAMYEZ010000115.1 GCF_947254915.1 uncultured Porphyromonas sp.
ACCTTTGACACAACGGACGCACGGATCGTGCGTCCCTACAAAGGGTTACTCGTCCGGCTTTGAGACGATGGACCAGACGGTGACCGCACACTGCGTTGCGGGCGAAGCTACACGCGATTAGTTATTGTAGCTTGTCTCGGAAGGGGCGCACCGCGTAGCGATTCGACTGACTGACGTAGAGAAAGTCCGCGTACGTGTCGCTGAAGCTCACGAAGCAGGCATCGCTACTGCTGCCCTCCGTGGCAGACCAGTAGTACCCAAAGGAACCACTCTCGTTTAAAGAGCCCGAACCATTCTGGTTGTAGCTCCACCCAGTTGCAGGCAGGTAAATCGTCTTAACATACTTGCTTACCTTAGGGTTAGCAAAATAATCCTTATTAAGCTGATCTATCGTCAGATTATCCTTGACGGTGACAGACTCGATCTTTAGCACCTTCTGCCCAGCGATAGGACCATCTACATAAGAGTATCGCCAGGCGGAGCGATAGATATCGTTGTCCTTATAGCGGATCATATAGGTAGCATGATCTGCACTAACTTGCTTAACATCCTGATAGCAATCCATCTTTTTTGTCTGACCTGGGATCTGAACCGTTAGAGAGACCTCCCTCTTAGTTTCGTCTCGGTCAAAGTATACATAGGTAATTGGGTTAAAACTTGGAGCATTGTAATAGACAGTTGAGTTACTATTTGAAGCATAGTAATAGACAATTGAGTTACTATTTGAAGCATAGTAGTAGTCAGAACCTAGGATAGCAGTCCACTCGTAGCGAGTAGGCAGGTGATAGTCTTCAGGCATCTGAAGAGCCTTAGCCTCATTCCAAGTGAAATACCCGGAGTGTCCTGCAGCATTAGAGTGCGTGTCAGTAAATTTCTTGCCCGTGATGTCAATGTTGTACTCAGCGACAGCATTGAGGAGGTTAATGCCTTTGAGGTTAACTGTAGGATCTGCCGTTACTGTACCTAGAGCATCTAGATCCTCGTCGCTGTAGTTGCCGAGGTCGGCGGCTTCGTTCCAGTCGAGCACCTTGACGACAATCCGCCAAGCGGTAGAGGGATCATCAGGCTTGATAGGCGTAAAGTCATCGCCAGTAGGCTTAAGGAGGATACGGTAGCAGTGGTTGCGCTGCACGTCAAGCGCCTCTGTCGTAGTGGCATCTTGGAGCTTTACCTGAATTGGCTTGATTGCCTTGCCTTTGTAGGTTCCTTGGATGGTAAAGGAGGTGGCACCCGTCGTACCGCCCTTGTTGCTGTTCTGATAGCTGTAGATCTTATGGAGGAGTACCTTGCCACCTACGACATCATAGTCGGTTGTCTCCTTGGCGCCTGTCTGATGGACATCGAGCAGTGTGGAGGTGACGATGCGGTTGGCAACGGAGACCGTTGTGAGCTTAAGCCCTGGCACTTCGTTGATCACGTCAAAGCGAGCAGCGAGACGCTTCAGCTGGATAGCCTGCGAGATGTTGGCCGCTGGGGCTCCCTTTGCGGGGAGATTTACGGCTACCATCTCCGAGGTCATGACAAACTTAGCGGGATCGGCGGTGCCATTCCCGAGGCTATTCTTCACAATCCACGACTGCACCTCGCTCAGCGGAGTACCGCTAGTGAGGTTGTAAAGCTTCGACTGTAGCTCGCTCTCAACATTGCCGATGACAAACATCTGGGCTGCTCCTGCGAAGCCAGCATTGACCGAGTAACTTCCCGCAGCTGTCTTGTGCGCCTGCTTGGCAGCCTGGACGGTCTGCGCTCCGCCTGAGGTGGCGGGAGTGAGGAAGACGCACCAGACGCTATGCTCATCGACCGCCTTCTCAAAGTCCTCGGCGGGGACGCTACGTAGCGCATCATTGCCCAGGCTGAAGGCGAGCTGTCCCGCCCCAGCCTCAGGCTCTGCCTCGGTGATGAGCTGACTTTCCTTAGAGCAGCTCCCCAAGGCGAGTAGTAGGAGTACCCCCATTAGGGTGGCACTCACGCTGCAAAATGTCTTGTTCATATTTATCTTTCGTTTGTGGTGATCTATATAGTGTTTTGATTTCTCTAGAGAGTGACTCTCTCGGCGCTCCTTGCTACAGATTGCGGAAGAGTCGCACGGTGCGGCGATACTCCACGGGGCTTGAGGTCACGCATGCTCGGTCTTTATCAAACGATACCTCGTTTGCAACATAATCTCCTCCAAAAGAAACTGGAACACGGCTTTTAAACTTAGAGGCAGACCAGTAGAGCCCACAGTCATTTCGTCCCTGAACAGAACCCCAACCGAAGTCTGGACCAAAGCCTGGCGGAATGTCGTTTACGACAATGCCTCCTGTCGTAGGGAGGTATCTAGTCTTAACATACTTGCTCACCTTAGGATTAGCGAAGTAATCCTTACTGAGCTGATCTATCGTCAGATTATCCTTGACAGTGACAGACTCCATCTTTAGTACCTTCTGACCAGCGATAGGACCATCTACATAGGAGTAGCGCCAGGCGGAGCGATAGGTATCGTTGTACCTATAGCGGATCATGTAGGTGGCAGACTCAGACTCAACCTGCTTAACATCCTGCAGGCAATGCACCGTTCCTGTCTGACCTGGTATCTGAACCGTTAGAGGAAGATTCTTCAGAGTTGCATCGTGATTGAAATAAACAAAGCAATCATTCTTTACATCGCTGCACATATCTTGTGCACTGCCTAAGATAGCTATCCACTCCTCTTTAGTAGGCAAGTGATATCCAGCAGGCATCTTGAGAGCCATAGCGTCATCCCAAGAGAAGTAACCTGAAATGCTCTCTTTGTTTGAGTGAGTCGTGACAAACTGAGTGCCAGTAGCATCAAGGTTGTACTCAGCAACTGCGTCAAGGAGGTTAACGCCTGATGGGTTGACCGTGGGGTCTATCACATCGCCATGGTTAGCTAGATCCTCGTCGCTGTAGTTGCCGAGGTCGGCAGCTTCGTTCCAGTCTAGAGCCTTGATGACAATCCGCCAAGCGGTGGTGGGATCATCAGGCTTGATCGGATTAAAGTCATCGCACGTAGGCTTGAGGAGGATGCGGTAGCAGTGGTTGCGCTTCACTTCAAGAGGTAAAACGTCAGACGCACTCTGGAGCTCTACCTGAATTGGCTTAATCTCCTTACCATTGTACTTACCCTTGAGGGTAAAGGAGGTAGCACCCGTCGTACCACCCTCGTGGCTGTTCTGATAGCTGTAGATCTTGTGGAGTAGCACCTTGCCACCTACGACGTCATAGTCGGTTGTCTCCTTGGTACCTGTCTGCTGGACATCGAGCAGTGTGGAGGTGACGATGCGGTTGGCAACGGAGACCGTTGTGAGCTTAAGCCCTGGCACTTCGTTGATCACGTCAAAGCGAGCAGCGAGACGCTTCAGCTGGATAGCCTGCGAGATGTTGGCCGCTGGGGCTCCCTTTGCGGGGAGATTTACGGCTACCATCTCCGAGGTCATGACAAACTTAGCGGGATCGGCGGTGCCATTCCCGAGGCTATTCTTCACAATCCACGACTGCACCTCGCTCAGCGGAGTACCGCTAGTGAGGTTGTAAAGCTTCGACTGTAGCTCGCTCTCAACATTGCCGATGACAAACATCTGGGCTGCTCCTGCGAAGCCAGCATTGACCGAGTAACTTCCCGCAGCTGTCTTGTGCGCCTGCTTGGCAGCCTGGACGGTCTGCGCTCCGCCTGAGGTGGCGGGAGTGACGAAGACGCACCAGACGCTATGCTCATCAACCGCCTTCTCATACGCCTCGGCGGGGACGCTACGCAGCGCATCATTGTCGAGGCTGAAGGCGATCTGACCCGCACCAGCCTCGGGCTGTACCTCTGGAGTGAGCTGGCTTTCCTTAGAGCAGCTCCCCAAGGCGAGTAGCAGGAGTACCCCCATGAGGGTGGCACTCGCTATACAATATATCTTGTTCATACCTATCTTTTGTTTGTTGTGATCTATATAGTGCCTTGCCTCCTCAAGAGAGCGACTATCTCTGCGTCCCTTGCCACGAGTTGTGGAAGGGTCTGACGACACAGACTCGCAGATTACGGTTGTTAGATATCCAACCTAGGGTATCGCGAACGTGTGGAGAATGGGAAACAGACACCCAATAGACCTGGTAGTCATCAAATTTCGTAGCAGTCCAATAGCCTATAACACCACGACTAGCATACTTATCTAGAGAAATCGTTTCAGGGGTACAAATAGGCAGGTAGATTGTCTTGAGATACCGCTTAACCTCAGGCATCTCAAAGAACTCTTTGTTGAGATCCTCTACCGTAAGACCTGCTTTGACAGGCACCACTTCAATCTTAAACATGGGTCTTTTTTCCTCTCCAGGAAAAGTGGCTTCGTTAAAAGCATAGCGCCAAGCGGAGCGGTAGGTATCGTTGTCCTTATAGCGAATCATATAGGTAGCGTACTCGCCCTTTTCCATAATATTCTTGACATCCTGCTTGCAGATGATCGTCCCTGACTGTCCTGGGATTTGGACCGTTAGAGAGATGTCCTTCTTAATGTATCTCTTGCTAGGGTTAATACATTTATTCGATTTCGTAGCCCCAATGATAGAGAGCCACTCATTAGCTGTAGGCATGTGGTACCCCTCAGGCATCTTGAGTGCCATAGCATCTGGCCAATGGAAGCGTCCTGAGACCCCCAAAGCGTTGGAATGGGTCGTGACAAACTTCGTACCCGAGGTATCAAGGTTGTACTCAGCGACTGCGTCAAGGAGGTTAACGCCTAAGGGGTTGACGAATTGGCGTATATCTTTATTCCCCCCGCCTAGAGTAATGAGCTCCTCGTCACTGTAGTTGGCAAGGTCAACAACTTTGCTCCAGTCAATCGCCTTGACGACAATCCGCCATGCAGTCTTGGGCTCTTCGTCTGGACTGATTGGCTTATCGTTACTGTTGGATGGCTTGATGAGGATACGGTAGCAGTAGTTGCGCTTCACCTCAAAGGGGCGTGCCCCAGGGGTCTTCTTGATCAGTTCTAACTTGATAGGATTGATCTCCTTGCCATTGTACTTACCTCTGAGCGTAAAGGTCGTGGCGCTAGCCAAGCCCCCCTCGTTGCTGTTCTGATAACTGTATATCTTATGCTGTAGCACCTTGCCACCCTCCACCATATACTCCGTGGAGGCGGAGGCTTTGGCTCTAGTCTCATGCATATCTAGTAGTGTGGAGGTGACGATGCGGTTGGCGACAGTGACCGTCGTGAGCGTAAGCCCTGGCACTTCGTTGATTACGTCAAAGCGAGCAGCGAGACGCTTCAACTGAATAGGCTGCAAGGGACTTGTCGCTGGCATCCCTCTCGCAGGTAGCGTCACCTCCACTATATCTGAAGTCATGACAAAGTGGTCAGGCTCTGTAGAGCCACTACCCAGACCACTCTTGACGAGCAAGCGCTGCACCTCGTCCAGTGGCGTACCACTAGTCAGACGGTAAAACTGATTCTGTAGCTCTGGCTCAACGTTGCCGATGACAAACATCTGGGCTGAGCCCGAGAAGCCCGCTATGACCGAATAGTTGCTTCCCGAGCTACTCTGGTGTGCCTGCTTGGCTACTCTAAAAGTCAAAGCCCCTGAGCCACTCCTTGTGAAGAAGATACACCAAACCCTATCTGGATCTACCGCTTTCTCAAACGCCTCGGCGGGGACGCTACGCAACGCATCATTGCCCAGGCTGAAAGCGAGCTGTCCCGCACCAGCCTCGGGCTGTGCCTCAGAGGTCAGTTGAGTCTCTCTGGAGCAGCTCCCCAAGGTGAGTAGTAGGAGCACCCCCATGAGGGTGGCACCCGCTATGCGATATATCTTGTTCATATTATTGTCATTGTTATTAGAGTGTTTGTATCTAGAAGACTCCGCAAGTTCCTTACGAGTAACGAGGTGTAGGGACGCTCGGTCGATACGTGTAACCCGCTGTAGGGACGCTCAATGAGACGTGTAGTCCTTTGTAGGGACGCACGATCTGTGCGTCCGTTGTATCAAAGGTTACATCGTCACGGCTTTAACGGGGACGGACGCACGGATCGTGCGTCCCTACAAAGGGTTACTCGTCCAGCTTTGATCCGATGGACGCACGAGTCGTGACTGAGACGCTGTTGTGGCGGGCGGAGCTTTGGAGTGATCCGCTTAGAGTTGAAAGCTTTATATTCCTTGGAAGAGGCGTACGGCAAAGCGACGACTCGTTTTGTAATCACGATTCACCCCCGTTCCTGCGTCTTCAGTGAAATACGCACTATAAGCATAGTTACTGTCATAGCTTGTAGCAGACCACCAGCCACTGTCAATGCCTCGAAACTCTCCGCTAGTCCCCGAACCATTTTGACTGTAGCCCCAACCAGTTGCAGGGAAATATATTGTCTTGACATACGTTCTAACCTCAAGCTTAGCAAAGTAATCCTTATTAAGCTTGTCTATAGTTAGATTAGCCTTGATAGGTACAGATTCTATCTTTAATATCTTCCCCTCACCAGTGATGGGACTATTTACATAAGAGTATCGCCAAGCGGAGCGATAAGTATCGTTGTCCTTATAGCGAATCATATAGGTCGCAGACTCTGCACTAACTTGCTTAACGTCCTGCTTGCAAGCTATCGTGCCTTGGTGACCTGGGATCTGAACCATTAGAGAAACCTCTGTCTTTCTATCATTCTTATTGAAATATGTATAAGCTTGGTGTTCCCACTCAGAACCTAAGATGGCGAGCCACTCCTCTCTAGTAGGCAAGTGATATCCAGCAGGCATCTTGAGAGCCATAGCCTCAGCCCAATTGAAGTAGCCTGAAATGCCAGCCTTGTTGGAGTGGGTCGTGACAAACTGAGTACCTGATACGTCTAGATTGTACTCAGCAACGGCACCAAGGAGATTAACGCCTGATGGGTTTATTGTTTGGCCTGGCACATCGCCTTGATTGTTTAGATCCTCGTCGCTGTAGTTGCCGAGGTCGGTGGCTTCGTTCCAGTCTAGCACCTTGACGACAATCTT
>NZ_CAMYEZ010000116.1 GCF_947254915.1 uncultured Porphyromonas sp.
ACGCCCCGCGTGGACTTTCACCACAGATGTATGACATGCCCGTCATACAACAAGATAAGCGTAGGAGCCAAGGCTCACTACGCTTATCTGTTCTTACTCTAAACCAATATCTTTCGTATCGGAGAGCGGAAGACGGGACTCGAACCCGCGACCCCAACCTTGGCAAGGTTGTGCTCTACCAACTGAGCTACTTCCGCATATCGGTCACTTCCTATTATATATCCCTCCCTTGTATGTCGTGAGTCTCAGACTCAAAACCTATTCAGAGCCATCGCTCTTCCTAACTACAGCGAGTAATGAAAGTGCCCTTCCGATTTGTGAGTACAAAGGTACGAAAACTTTTTGAATCTGCAATAGCCTCGGAGGGTTTATTTGTCGAATTGCCTCTTTTGGCTCTTGACAAGAAGCTCGCCTTAGAACTTCGTCGTGTGACGAATGCCTAGGTCAGCGATGAGCTTACGATAGCGCTCAATATCCTTCTTAGCGAGGTAGTCAAGTAGACGACGGCGCTTACCTACGAGCATCTTTAGGCTACGTGAGGTAGAGAAGTCTTTCTTATTCTCCTTGAGGTGCCCCGTAAGGTGCTGAATACGATAGGTAAAGAGAGCGACCTGGCTCTCCACACTTCCAGTGTCTTGTGCAGAAGCTCCGTACTTTGCGAAGATTTCTTGCTTCTTGGTACTGTCTAGGTACATCTTGTTATGAGGTTATTTGTGAGACATTCATATCATCCTCGCCACCCAATGCCCCACCTCTATGGGGCGACAATGAGTACGACGACGTATTTCGCCTGCAAAGGTACAAATAATCTTTTACTCCACAAGTGTAGCCTCCGCTCAGGTTAGGGCGGACGCATTATAGCGGGCGAGTGTATCTACGCCTCTATGTGACTTTTGCAACAGTCTCCTCTATGAAAGATGTCGGGGAGGTGGAGGAAATTGGGAATTTCATCCGTAGATATTCTAGATTATCCAGCGGGAAACGAAAAAATTCTTCGGAACTTTGATTTGCTTCTTCCGAAGTTTCATTTCATTCTTCCGAAGTTTTATTTCGTCCCTCGGTGAGGAATTTCTGTTTGCTCCGTAGATATTCCCGATTTCCTCGAGAGATATCGGACTTAGTGAAGATGTATGAGTATGGATAGCGCTACGGACCCAGGCTCAATCCACATATCCCAGAGTTGTCGCCAAGCGTAGTTGGTGAAGTCTAAAGATATAATTCGTTAGCCCTGCTACTCGGATCACTCGATCACGACGATGAGCGTGGCGAGCGTGGGGCAGTTGTCGTAGACAAACTTAGCGTGTGAGCTGGCGTTGCGGACGCACATGTGGGAGCGGGGCGTCGTGCCAAGCGAATGGCTGTACTCAACGATCTTACCCTTGGGATTGTTTACGGGAACACCATGTATATAGGCTCCGCAAGTGAAGCGACTAGCCCACGGGGCAAAGCCAGCGATACGACTTGAGCCGTCACTGGTGTAAAACATCTTAGGCTTCTTCTCCTGTAGGAGGAAGATGCCCAGAGGGGTCTCCTTAGCATGAGGGGGCTTGTGGCGTCCCGTAGTGGCGGGGTTGATGCTCCGTACGAGGTAGTGCGCTGGTGCCTGACGCTCCAGCGTGATGATGTGTTGGTTCTTACGATCCACTACGACAACGTGAGAGAAGGTAACATCGGGCTTCAGGAGCTTGACGTAGCGCTTTGGCACATACCAGTCAGCTTCGGGGGACTCGGTTCGTCCTTGCCAAAAGTTGCTACCCTGCGTGTCGGTCATCGCTATAAGCGTTCCGTCTCGACCATAAAGCTCTGGCGTGAGAGTGTCTGTGGAAGCGTAGAGTGGCACCGCCTGATAGCGCTCCACGCCGAGCGAGTCGGAGACTAGCTTGTAGCTATCGCGAGACCACACTTTCGTGAGGGGAGCTTCGCCGTTTAGGTTCTTATAGTTTTGCAAGACGCCCCACCGATGAGGCGTAGCTTGTAGCTCCTCTATGCGGAGGAGCTGCTCTCGTATCTTATTCCACTGGATGGTACGGGTCTCCTTTTGGCACTGGTAAGAGTCCTCGAGCGTATACTTGTCAAAGGCGAGCTCTCGGTCTATGACAATCTGCTCTACCGTGAGCTCAGGCTGTGAATCAGCCACGACCGTGTCTGTGGCTATGATTGAGTCCATGTTCGTAACCTCGGCACTGCTATCCGTGGAGGGTTGACAAGCTAGTAAGAGCGTGAGAGCTAGCGGTAGGAAGGTCATAATGTTTTTCATAAGAGTGGTTAAGTTACTAGGAGGCGTCGACCCCTTTGAGCTGAGGTAGGTGCCAATGATAGTGCGCTGCCAAGATGCGTATTAGGATAACCATACCAGCTGATATAAGCTGTGCGTAGACCGTATCTATAGGTACGAAGTGAAGCATCAGTGTGTAGATGACACCTCCAGCGATGCAAGCTAAGGCGTAGATGTCTTGGCGGCAGATGAGCGGGGTCACGTTGAGGATGATGTCTCGCAGTAGTCCTCCGAAGGAGCCGGTCACTGTCCCCATGATGACCGCCACCCAACTGGGAAAGCCCATGGCGAGTGTCTTGTCTACACCCACCACCATAAAGAGTCCTAGTCCGATAGCGTCAAAGATAAAGACTGTCGGCGCTGTGCGAATCACGATCTTCCTAAAGATATATACGTAGAGTAGCGCTACAAAGGTGATGATTAGGTAGGAGGGCTGGAGCATCCAGAAGGGCGTTGCCCCTAGGAAGAGGTCTCGTAGCGTACCTCCTCCGACGGCTGTCGTGACACCCAGCACGTAGGCGCCAAACCAATCCATCTGCTTGGTCGATGCCAAGCGAATCCCAGAGATGGCAAAGGCGAAAGTGCCGACGAAGTCTAGAATCCTCGTCACCATCTCCTCAGACCATACGAAAGCTGAGAGGTCAAAGCCTAATACCTGATCCAACATCTAAGCCCTAACCTCTAATGCTTAGCTCTTGAGGATAGGAGCGAGCGCACATTGTCTATGAGCAGACGCACGGCAACGGAGTTGAAGCCTCCCTCGGGAATGATCAAGTCGGCGTAGCGTCGTGAGGGCTCGACAAACTGCTGGTGCATTGGTTTGACTGTCGTGAGATATTGGTTGATGACTGAGTCGACACTGCGGCCCCGCTCCTTGACATCACGCTGTATACGACGGGCTAGGCGCACATCGTCGTCCGTCTGAACGTAGATCTTGACATCCATCAGGTCACGGAGCTCTTCATTCTCAAAGATCAAGATGCCGTCAATGATCAGCACGCAAGGCGGATCTATGGGAACTGTCTCGGGGATGCGGTTGTGATTGACAAAGGAGTAGACAGGGCGCTCCACACTGTGTCCATCGCAGAGCTGGCTAATCTGCTCGCACATCAGCTTCGTGTCAAAAGCGTCGGGGTGGTCGTAGTTGAGCTTAGCTCGCTCCTCTAGAGGCAGCTCGTCGTGCGCCTTATAATAGTAGTCGTGGCTGAGGACTACGACATCCTCATCGACAAAGGTCTCTTGCAGACGGCGCACCAAGGTACTCTTGCCCGAAGCGGTACCGCCCGCTACGCCTATGATAATCGGTTTGTGCTTCATAGCTTCAGCGAAATAGTCTTATGCATTTACTATAAATAGGTATCTCCGCGTAGCACAGCGCTCCATAGTCTCTAGCAAAGAGTCGTACGAAGCCCCCGCTAGCGAGAGCTGTAGGTGAGTTCCCTCGGGGAAGGCATCTATATCTGCGACCAGCTCGGCAAGCGTCAGCGATACCGTGTGCGATGGTGGTAGCGAAGCTTTCGCCTTGCGACGACAACGTGCCAGACGACGCTGCAGGTTGATGGCAGTCAGTACCAGTGGCGTGGTCACGCATCGGCTCCACCAGCCGCGTCCCTGATGCTTGAGGTAGAAGAGGCGCATCGCTCCGTAGAAGTTCTCCTCGTAGCGTACCCTATCGGCCGCCTGCTCCGACTCGCCCTTGTAGTGTAGTACTGGCGTGGGGAGGTAGTAGTTGTGGTAGCCCGCCCGCTCTATTGTGTAGCAGAGGTCAATGTCCTCGCCATACATAAAGTAGCGCTCGTCCAGTCCGCCCACCGCTTGGTATAGTGCCCGCCTCATCATCAAGAAGGCGCCCGTCAGCACTGGCACCTGCTGCACCTCATCGGGCGAGAGATGCCCCTGATAGTAGCCATTGAGCCAAGCAGAGCGAGGTGCCAAGCGATAGAGACGTGTCAAGCGACAGAAGCTATGCCACAGCGTAGGCACGCCCCGCTTGCTCTCGGGGTGCATCGCCCCAGACTGGTTAATGAGGCGAGGTCCTATAGCGCCCGCCTCGGGATGGGTCTGGAGGAAGGTCAAGCAGTACGACAGCGTCGACTCCCCGATTAGCGTATCTGGATTGAGTAATAGGAGATAGTCGCCACGAGCCTCGGCAATGGCTTGGTTATTGCCACGAGCAAAGCCTCCATTCGTCGGGCTCTCCAATAGCTTAACCTTAGGCTCCCCGCCAAAAGCTGTGCGGAGACGATCCATCGAGTCATCGCCCGAAGCATTATCCAGCACGATCACCTCAGTCTCGCCATCAATCAGGCGACAGCTGGCCAGCACCGAGCGAACCGCCTCAATGGTTAGCTGCGGTACCTTGTAGTTGACGAGAATGACCGAGAGGAGCATAGCACTACCCTGCTAGCGCTAGGCAGATACCACGATGAGGTAGTAGTTCTTCTTGCCTCGCTGTACCAGCAGATAGCGACCAGCGATCAGATCGTCGGTGGTGACTACGCAGTCTTGGTCAGCCACCTTCTCCTTGTTAAGGCTTATGCCGTTCGAATCAATCAGCTTGCGTAGCTCGCCCTTGGACTTAAAGATCGGAGCATGCTCGACCAGTAGGTCTAGCAGCTTGACGCCACCCGCCTGCTCGAGGAGCGTCCGTCCGACGTTGTAGCGTGGCACGCCTGCCATCACCTCCTCGAGTAGCTCTTCGGACATCTGGCGCAGCTGGTCGTGCGTGTTATTGCCAAAGAGTATCTGTCCAGCCGACATACTCTGCTCGTAGTCCTCACGTCCGTGCACCATGACCGTGAGCTCCTCTGCAAGCGTGTGCTGGAGGAGGCGCTCATGCGGAGCCTGACGATGACGCTCTATGAGCGAATCAATCTCCTCTAGAGGGATGCTGGTAAAAATCTTGACAAAGCGCTCAGCGTCCTCGTCCGAGACGTTGAGCCAGAACTGGCAAAAAGTGTAAGGCGACGTGTAGCGACGATCTAGCCAGACATTGCCCTTCTCCGTCTTGCCAAACTTCGTGCCGTCCGCCTTCTTGATGAGCGGGCAAGTCACGCCAAAGGCTTCGCCACCATCGATGCGACGTATCAACTCCGTGCCAGTCGTGATGTTGCCCCACTGGTCGGATCCACCCATCTGCACACGGCAGCCGTACTCACGGTAGAGGTGCAGGTAGTCGTAGCCCTGGAGAAGCTGGTAGGAGAACTCGGTGAAGGAGAGTCCCGCCTCGGCATTCGCCTCGAGACGACGCTTGACGCTATCCTTCGCCATCATATAGTTCACCGTAATATGCTTACCGATGTCTCGGATGAAGTTGAGGAAGCTGTAGTCCTTCATCCAGTCGTAGTTGTTGAGCAGTAGCGCCTTATTGGGAGCGTCCGACTCAAAGTCTAGGAAGTGCCCCAGCTGCCGACCGATGCACTCCTGATTGTGTCGGAGCGTGTCCATGTCTAGGAGGTTGCGCTCCTGAGACTTCATCGAGGGGTCGCCGATCATACCCGTAGCTCCACCCAGTAGAGCTATCGGCTTGTGCCCAGCACGCTGCAGGTGCCGTAGCATCATCACGCCGACAAGGTGACCGATGTGGAGCGAGTCAGCCGTCGGGTCAAAGCCCACGTAGGCAGTCGTCAGATGCTCTGTGAGTTGCTCTTCGGTGCCTGGCATGATGTTATGAATCATTCCACGCGCCTTCAGTTCGCTAATCAGTGAGGAGTGGCTCATAGTTATTCTTTGTCTGTTTCTTAGGTCACAAAGATACGAATTATTACTGGCTAATAGACGTTCCCCGCTTGGGAACCGAAAAGTTCCTCCGTTGTTTTTTCGGATTCGGGCTATCTGGCTGAGAAGTAAGAGGTTACCGCTTGGATGGAAACGGATAGGTAACGATTTAGAAATGAGCGGAGTGCTTTGAAGTACATCGTTTTGGATAGCCAAAGAACGCTCACTTTTACTGCCTGCAAAGGTACATATTTGCGAGTGAAAGTAAGCGTATTTTCTTTCTTTCCCTCTTGTCAGTGAGAGGAATTGCTGTTCTTTTTTACTCTATGATATGTTTTAAGGAAGTAAAAGCCCGTCGCTTCTTCTTTGTAGAAAACTGCATGCATGGGACCTTCTATTAGTTCTTGAGTAGCTTTCCAAATACATTTTTCTCCCTCTTTTAATCGGAATGCCATGGCAATTAAATATACAAGGTGTTCTAGATCGAATAAATCATGAACATCTTTGCCTATAGCAAGATTTCTGCCCTCATATGAAAAATGTTTGAGTACGTGCATTAGACCGCCTGTAAAGTCATATACATTTTGCTTACCATTACGCTCATCTACTTTACGAAAGGTGTCAAGTCTTAAGATATCGCCAAACCCTTCTTCGTTTGTATATACTACGTAGCAACAGGCATTTTCAGCAAGGAATTCAATAAATCTATCTTTATCTCCAAGATTCTTGAATATACTTCCCTCATATAGCGCATCTACTACATCCATTGCATTACCAGTACCGAATTTTTCAGGGAAAGCTTCAAGAGCTTCTATAATACCTTCTTGCAATAATCTATGACATGACACATTAAAAACTATATAGAAATCGTGGTCACCCTCAGCATAATAATGATATATTTCATTTATAG
>NZ_CAMYEZ010000117.1 GCF_947254915.1 uncultured Porphyromonas sp.
TATATTTAGCCATCCAGAGCTAATCGGGGAGCAGGCACGCTCCTACGGACTCCTCCTCTCCTTGACTTATCATATCTAATTCCTTTTATGAATATCCTCAAGCATTTATTCTTCCTTGCCTCTCTTGGCATAGCAACCTGCGCCACAGCTCAAAGTACTGCAGAGTCCATAACTATAACTCCTACGGGACAGTATAGCGAACTCACTGGCTATATCTCTGGTGAGCAACTGTGGATTGATTTAAACGGCAATAGAACCCTTGACTCTGGCGAAGCTGTCCAGTCAGGTAAGAAGATGGTCAAAGCATTGCAAAACAACCATTTCCCCTTGACAATCTATGGCAAGACGATAACAGAGCTGATACTACAAAACAGTGAGACCCCAGATCAAATCAAAGCCATTGATCTGACCGCAGCTCACTCTCTCACTAAGCTAAACCTCAGGGGAAACCCCATCGTTGGTGAGCTTAGTCTCCAGTCTTGTCCAAGCATTGCTGAGGTCAATCTGAGAGAGACGATGCTAGAAGTGATCAATGCGACAGCTTGCTATTCGCTCACCCATCTATACGCCTCGGATAGTCCTAAGCTTCACAGCCTCCTCCTCTCAGACTGTAATAGACTATCGTGGCTCGAAGCTGATCGATGCGCTCTCCAGAACCCGATACTCAAGGGAGCCATATCGCTTTCCTCCATTCATCTAGATGACAATGAACTGACGGAGCTAAATATCCCGATGGCTTGTTCCAATCTCAAGGTCGTTAGTGTATCCAACAATCCGAACCTAAAGGAGCTGTCAATCCGTGCTCTCGCTACCGTGACTGGGCTCTACGCTTCTCGTTGTGGGCTTACTGCGATAGATCTCTCTCGAGGAGCTCTGCTAGAGAGCGTAGATCTCTCTTGCAATGAGCTTCGCGAGCTTACCCTACATGTCAATCAGACACGTCTTAAGGAGCTTCGGATCTACCAAAACGACTTCTCGCTAGAGCGTATGAAGCAACTCGTATCTACACTCCCCGCAGATGATAAGTCTAGAGAGGAGAAGCGTCTCATAGCTATCAATACGCAGGGTATAACGCCTCGAGAAGCAAATGTCTGCTCTAAGAGTGTTGTCTCTCTAGCGAATAGTCTAGGATGGGATGTCTATGACTATCACGGTGGTGTAGAGCAGCTCTACGCAGGCTCTAGTGATCCAAAGATTGACCCGACCAAAGAAGGGTTTATTATTACGACTCAGCAGCAACCTGGGGGAGAGCTCTCTCTTGACTTGAAGGGGAGCAATCTCTTTATAGATCTCAATGGCAACAACCTCTGCGACCCTGGTGAGAGTCTCCAGGTGGGACATAATCGCATCACTCTCTCGGAGCGAAACATCGTAACCATCTACGGATCTGACATAACAGAGGTGCGTATCCCCAATGGTCAGCTAAAGGGTGTTGATCTTGCTCAGGCTCCTCATATAGAGTCTCTAGACCTTAGTCATAACTTACTGGAGTTTGTTGACCTATCTGCGCAGCAACAGCTCAAAGAGCTAGATCTAAGTCACAACCGTCTGAGAAGTCTCCTCTTACCATTGAGAGCACCAATGAGCAAGCTTGCACTGGCCTTCAATCAAATCTCTTCGATAGAGCTACCCGCCTATCACGACCTGCAGGAGCTTTGGCTTAGCAACAATAGACTTACCGCCTTTAACCCGCTAGACCTTAAGTCGCTTCAAGAGCTACATGTCGAAGTCAATAAGATAGATCTCATAGCAATGCGAGAGCTAGTCTCACAGCTACCTACCAAGGCGACCTCAGAGACTAAGTGTAAGTTGTACGCAGTCGATACTACTGCTCCAGATGAGGGTAATCACATCTCCAAGAGTATGGTCACCTCTGCACGCTCCAAAGGCTGGTCAGTCTACAATGGTCAGACAGCTAACTATGAGGGTGAGCCAGACCAAAAGCTCGGAGAGCATGCAGAGCGCATTGCCATAACTGTCAGCTCCGAGGATCCCACGCTACTCTCATTCTTCCCTAAAGGCGAGGATTGCTGGGTTGACCTCAATGGCAACGATAGCTATGACCCAGGTGAAGAGATTGACGCAAGCACAGGACGTAAGCATCAGATTAGGGTCGTCAGTAAGCAGACCTTCACGCTGTATGGTCGGCAGATTACAGAGCTGCGGATCAATGACCAAGCACATGTCTCTAAGGTAGATGCCTCCGAGGCTCACTCGATAGAGCTACTATGGGTTCGAGACAACGACTTATCGGAGATCATACTGCCTAAAGGCAAGACACTCAAAAATCTAGATCTCTCCAATAATAAGCTCTCTGGAGATATAGACCTGCGTCCCTACACTGCTCTTGAGAAGCTATTTCTAGTCACCAACGCTTATCAGAGCGTTGCTGTGTCGGGGTTGCAGCAACTAAAGGTCCTGTCGCTGAGCGAGAACAAGCTCTCTACGATAGACCTTACAGATTGTGATAACCTGCAGGAACTGTACCTAGCGTCTAATCAGCTCACAAGCGTGGACTGTAGTCACCTCCACAAGCTGGAGACGCTTTCGGTCTTTAGAAATCAGATCAAGCGTCAAGCTATGCAGCAACTCATCGATGGACTAAACGACATCGCTCCATCGTCAAAGATTCGCGGTAAAATCTTCAACGTCTCCTATGTCACCAGAGATGGTCAGCCGTCTCTAGAGGAGCACAACGAGCTGACGCCAGAGCAGATCAAGCTGGCAGAGCAGAAGCAGTGGACTGTCAATGGCTGGAAGGAGGGTGGTGGCGTCATCGTCATCACAGCTCTTCAAGAGTGTGCCACTCCATCAGAGGATGCCTTGACTTGGTTCCCGATAGAGAGTGGATGGGTCGTTGCTCCACAGCATCTAGATGGTACAACTATCCTCTCTGTCTTCTCACCCGAGGGGACACTGATATATAGAGGTCTTGCTAATCAAATCCTTGAGATACACACGCCACTTCATAAGGCTTTGCTAGTTTATGGAGATCAGCGCTATCTATTGATACGATGAGAGACTATAGACAACTATGTTATAACTTACATTTTAACAAATACAATCTATGACAAAACGAATACTTTACCCGATTGTCTTTGCTCTGCTTCTCCTCTTGGGAGGGTGGGGCAGTAAGGCAAGTGGTCAGTCTAGTGGAGCGACTTATGCCGTCCGCTACACCCTGCCCAAGGGTGTCTCTGACCTAAGATGTGTTACCTACTTACCCTCTGAGGGCAAGGTGGTAGTGACCTCAGGGCGCAAGATCCCTGCTGGCACACAGCTCACCTTTACGGCAACTGTAGAGGCTGGCTATGAGATCGACCACTGGACGGTCAATGGTGAGCTCGCCCAGCATGAGCCTGAGGCCTATGGAGGTGCCAAGATAATGGAGATGGAGATGCCCGAAGAGGATATCGATGTCGTCATCGTGATGAAGGAGCCTGAGACACCTACAGATGAATGTACGGTTAGACTCACACCCTCTACGCCTGATGGAGGCATGCTCAGTGCATACTATCTTGAGCGTAACCCATTTACAGGAGAGGAGGATGCGACCTACATCGATGATGGCGATCGGGTTCCTAAAAACACACAACTCAAGGCTACAGCCGTGCCAAACTCAGGCTATACCATAGGGCAGTGGTACCAGGATGGTGTCGCAATAGAAGGCTCTAAGGGAAGGGAGAGTGTGTCCGTAGTAGTCCGTGGCAATACTGAGATCAAGGTAGACTTCGAGTCTTCAGGACAGAGCTTTGAGGGGGTCGTCTTTACATTCCAAGAGGACACTCCCGAGGGCACCATCACTGCCTATTACGAGGATGACAACTTCAATCACAAAGCCTTCCACTCGGGAGATAAAGTCCCTATGGGTAAGATGGCTTTCTTCACTGCTACCCCAAAAGCGGGTTACGAATTTGACTATTGGACCCTCAATGGGGAGAAGAGTCGCTTTCTGATGATTGTCGACGAGCACACCTGCAAGCTTTCTGCAGAAGACAACGACACCATCGGAGCCGTCTTCAAGCGGACCGCTCCTGCAGGGCACAAGATTACGCTTACAGCTGGTGAGGGAGGTACGCTCCAGTGCTTCCTATCTACTGGTCCAGAGGTACAGTCTGGTAGCACTGTTGATGACGGTGTCGCTCTACGGATTGTTGCTAAGCCTAAGAGTGGCTACAAGACAGATCAGTGGACGATCAATGGCGAGCCATTTGCAAAGGGCAAGGGTAAGAACACCATCATCCAAAAAGCTGACAAGGACCTCAATGTCGAGGTCTCCTTCCTCAAGGACATAAAGCTTTACACGGTCGAGTATGTCGCAGAGGCGGGTGGTACCATCAAGAGTGCCACATACTATGATCGTACTACTTACAACTACGTAGACTTCCAGAGTGGCAAGGAGCTACCCAAGGGCTCCGAAGTTGACATTGAGGTCGAGCCAAAGGCGGGCTATGTCGTAGACCTTTGGTATCTCAATGATCAGCCTATTGATGCCTCCAAGGGCAAAACTAGCCAAACCATCACGATCAGTGAGAATAGCAAGATCCGTATCACCTTTGCTACTAAGCCCAAGCAGACCGTAACGTACACTGCTAGCACTGGTGGTACCATCCAAGGTACTCTGCTAGGTACCGCCTTTGACTCTGGAGCTAAGCTCGACGAGGGTTCGTACATTATATTTACCGCTACACCCGATAAGGGGTATGAGGTTGATCAGTGGCGTATAGATGATGAGGTTGTCACGCGCTATGCTGGCAAGAAGGAGATACAGGAGCGCCTTGGCAATAAGCCTCTCAAGGTGGAGGTCTCCTTCAAGAAGATTCCAGTCACCTTCCCCGTTGTCTTCACTGCTGGTGAGGGTGGTACTATCGTAGCTACTGTAGCTGAGGGATCGGCTCATAAGACCATTACGAGTGGTGATGCCCTCGTTCAGTACAGCCGAGTCACATTCACCGCAAAGCCAAAGAGTGGCTACCTCGTTGATCAGTGGACTGTCAATGATCAGCCTCAACAATTCTTTGCAGGTAAACTAGAACTCACGCGCTCTGTTCGTGAGGCTCTCAAGGTACATGTAACCTTTAAGGAGGACAAGCCAGCTAAGCTCTGCACAATCAACTATACCAAGGAGAATGAGTGGGGTACGCTCGTCGCTTATTATGACACGCAAGCCTCTGGACGTATCAATGTCAAGCCTGGAGATAAGGTAGAGGAGGGATATATGATCACCTTCCTAGCTACGCCTAAGGAGGGCTACACCATTGATCACTGGACATACAATGGTACCAAGACTCCTCACGTCAAGCCCGAGATGCTGACCGTTAAGGCAACGGAAGATATGACTGTCGCCGTGGTATGCAACAAGGCAAAGCTATGTACCGTAACCTTTGATGCCGTAAGTGAGGGTGGCAAGATGACCGCCTCTTACCTCAAGGACGAAGGGCTCAACGGCTACAAGGATGTCTACATCAACTCTGGCGATCAGGTGCCTGCAGGTACCGAAGTAACTTTTGTCGTGACACTCACTGAGGGCTACACGCTGGAGCATTGGCTCGTAAACAATACGAAAAAGGCCTGCGACAAATACAGTCCGAACCGCCTACGCGAGCTTGTGATCAACGAAGATACAGAGGTTAAGGCCGTCTATAAGGCTCCTCAGAAGCCTCAGCATGCCGTCACCTTTACCGCTGGTGAGGGTGGTGCTATCGCTGCAACGGTTGGTACCGAGGCTAAGGCTATCCAGAGCAAGGATCAGGTAGAGCAGGGTGCAGTCATCACCTTTACCGCTACACCTAAGGAGGGCTATGAACTAGACCACTGGATGGTCAATGGCAAGCCTGCCGTCGCTGGTGCCGATACGAAGATTGAGGGCAATAAGCTCATCGTCACTCTAGGCGACCAGGACCTCAAGGTCGAGGCCACCTTCAAGAAGCTACCCGTCACCTACGAGGTTACCTACTCTGCTGGTGAGGGAGGAGATATCGTCGGAGCTAATTACAATGGTCGCAAGGTCATACCTAGTGGTTCAAAAGTAAATGAGAATGTCTACATGCGCTTTACGGCGAAGCCAAACACAGCGCAGGGCTATAAGGTCGATCAGTGGTTTGTCAATGGTGAGGTACAGAGCCAGCTCGCTGGAAGACCTTATATCACCTGGCAGATTAAGGCAAAGACCGATGTCAAAGTTACCTTCAGAAAGGAGCAGATGTATGAGGTCGACTACAAGCCAGACAACGAGTGGGGAACTATCGAAGCCTACTATTACGATGGTGGTCGCAAGGTAACTGTAGAGCCCAAAGCCAAGGTCAAAGAGGGTACCTTCGTAGAGTTTCAAGCTACTGTCAAGGAAGGCTATGCTCTAGATGGTTGGACCAATAATGGACACGAAATCCCCGTAGCTGATATTGAGACCCACAAGGCTAGCCTCACACTGCGAGCTAACGCCGTTATTGATGTCAAGTACCACAAGCTAGTTGTCAAGCATGCCGTTACCTTTACCGCTGGTGAGGGTGGTACTATCGCTGCAACGGTTGGTACCGAGGCTAAGGCTATCCAGAGCAATGATCAGGTAGAGCAGGGCGCTGTTATTACCTTTACCGCTACACCTAAGGAGGGCTATGAGCTAGACCAATGGATGGTCAATGGCAATCCTGCCGTCGCTGGTGCCGATACGAAGATTGAGGGCAATAAGCTCATCGTCACTCTAGGCGACCAGGACCTCAAGGTCAAGGCTACCTTCAAGAAGGTCATCGTCAAGCATGCCGTCACCTTTACCGCTGGTGAGGGTGGTGCTATCGCTGCAACGGTTGGT
>NZ_CAMYEZ010000118.1 GCF_947254915.1 uncultured Porphyromonas sp.
TTTTCATAGTATACTTCTGATTGTATTGTGAACTTTTATAGTGTTGCGCCTTGCTGACGGACAACTTCGTAGAGCATGATGCCGGTGGCGACCGATACGTTGAGCGAGGAGATCTGTCCCAGCTGAGGTATGGAGACGCGGTCGGTGAGCTGCTTGAGGACGCCCGTGGAGATGCCTTTTTGCTCCGAGCCCATGACGATGCCGAGGGGTGGCGTCATCGGGAGGGAGGTATAGTTTGTCGTGGCATCCACATCGGCTCCGACGAGCTGCAGCCCGCTATCGCGTAGGAAGCGACAAGCGGTCACGAGGTCACGCTCACGGCAAACGGGGATGCGCATGAGTGCTCCAGCGGAAGCATTGACCGCATCGGCCGTGACGGAGACGCTGTCGCGCTCGGGGATGACGATAGCGTGGACGCCAGCGCATTCGCAGGTACGAGCGATGGCGCCGAAGTTGCGCACGTCGGTGACTCCATCGAGCAGTACGATGAAAGGCATCTGCCCCTCGTCATAAAGCATCGGTATGAGCGACTCTAGACGGGTGTAAGTGATCGGCGAGATGAGCGCCACGACCCCTTGGTGGGCACCTCGTGTGAAGCGGTTGAGACGCTCGGCGGGGACCTCCATGACGGGGATGCCCTGGGCACGTGCGGTGCGTTTGATCTCTAGGAGTTCGCCTGTGGCGGCTCCTTTTTTCATATAGATCTTGTCTATGTCGCTATGGGAGGCGAGGCTCTCAGTGAGAGCGTGGATGCCGTAGATGAGTTTTTGCTTAATCATGAGCTGTGAGTAATGTGTGTGCGGCAGCGATGGCCTCGGGTGTGATCTGGTCGCCACTCTGGAGGCGCGCTATCTCGCTGATGCGCTCTTCGGGGGTGAGGAGGCGGAGGTGCGAGTGGGTCTCGCCGTTGGTCTCCTCTTTATAAATGAGTATATGCTGGGTGGCTGCCGAGGCGATCTGCGGGAGGTGGGTGATGACGAAGATCTGCTGGCGCTCGCCCATCGTGTGGAGCATGTCGCCTATGCGGGAGGCGGCGATGCCGGAGGTGCCGGTGTCGATCTCGTCAAAAACGATGGCGGGCGAGCTGGCTAGCTCGGCGGAGCTTGTGGTGGCTTGACTGCGCAGCGCTTTGAGCGCTAGCATCAGTCGGGCTATCTCACCGCCCGAAGCGATGTCGGTGACGGGTCGGAGTGGCTGATCGCTGTTGGCTGAGAGGAGGAAGTCAACCTGATCCATACCTCGCTCGGTCGGCTTGTCGAGGAGCTGCAGGGCTATGTCAAAGCGTGCGTGCGGCATCTCCAGCTGGCAGAGCGTCTCGGTGACG
Source organism: uncultured Porphyromonas sp. (assembly GCF_947254915.1). Lineage (GTDB taxonomy): Bacteria > Bacteroidota > Bacteroidia > Bacteroidales > Porphyromonadaceae > Porphyromonas. The sequence continues at coordinate 1,325 of NZ_CAMYEZ010000118.1, forward strand.
CTTCGTGCGATGGCCTTAGCAGCTTTGGCGCGTGCCTCGTGAAGTTGCTTGCCTAGGGTGAGCACTTCGGTGCGCTGCTGGAGGACTTCGGTGCGTAGTGTAGCTAACTCTTGCTCGTACTGAGCGGTGTGAGCGAGCTTAGCACCAAGCTCTTGGCTGTACTCGATGAGTTCTTCGGTGGATAAGAGGTTATGCTTTTTGAGTAAAGCATTGACCCCGCCTAGGATGGTGTTGATTTCCTCTAGGCGTGAGGGATTGTAAGCGACCTCGCCCTGCAGACGGCTTAGGTCGCTCTCGATGTCGTCTAGCTCGATGACGAGGCTCCGCATGCGCTCGGTATAGTTGCTGAGCTCGGGAAGGTAAGCGGCGGTCTGCTCCATCTGCTCCTGCGCCGTGGTGAGCTGATCAACGATACTGTGAGGCCTGTTTAGGAGCGCAAGGATACTCTGCAAACCTTCCTGTATCTCCTGCGTGTGGGTGAGTCGCTCGGCCTCGTCGGTGAGGTCGGTGAGCGAGTGCTGCTCGAGCTTGAGCGCTGAGATCTCTTCGTAGGCTCGGCTGTTGATCTCGTACTCCGCCTCGGCTTGCTGCGCCTCTGTGCGAAGCTTCTTAAGTCGTATGGCGTTGTCGTGGTAGCGCTGGTAGGATCGGTGGTAAGCCTCGACGAGATCGGCCTCGGCGCCTAGCTGCGAGTCGATAAGTGCGATCTGATAAGCGCCCTCACGGAGCAAAAGGTTGCGATGCTGCGAGTGAACGTCTAGCAGGAGTGCGCCTAGCTCTTCCAGCTGAGCGAGGGTTACGGGGGTATCATTGACGAAGATGCGACTACGTCCCGTCTGTCGTATCTCACGTCGTACGAGACAGCTCTCCTCGGCCTCTAGCTCCTGCGCTTGCATCCATTCGAGGACCTGAGGGCTGAGCTGAGTGAACTCGCCTTCGATGACGGCTTTCGCACAACCCTGACGAATGGTCGACATGTCGGCACGACCTCCCGCTAGCAGCTGCAGGGCTGAGACGAAGATACTCTTGCCCGCTCCCGTTTCGCCAGTGACCGCTATGAGTCCCGTGGGGAAGGTGCAGGTGAGCTCCTTGATGAGTATGTAGTCCCGTATGTATAAGCTGTGCAGCATGTGGCGGATTACTTCTTTAAGGCTGAGAGCTTGCTCCCTTCTGTCGGGAAGATCTTGGAGAGTGTCTTGTAAGCTGCCGTACGGCTCTCCTGCGAAGCGCCTTCTACCAGAAGAGGTAGCTCGTCTAGCTTGGTCTGTGCGAAGATCTGTAGGAGCGGTGACAGACTATTCGCCTGCCATGTCTCCTCGAGGAGGGAGAGTTGGTCAAGTATGTTGGTATACCCACGCCGTAAGTTGCTCGTGAGGAGGTCTAGTCCCTGGCGGTGGTACTGATACCAGTAGTTTCGCCACGATTGGTGCGCTGGATCGTTGTAAGCTTGGCTGATAGCGTAGCGGTTGTTGTCGCTAGCGTAAGCTTTCCAGCCCGACCAGTCCATCATCTGCTGAGCTGTCGCCACTAGTTGCTGCATCTGTCGTGCGGCGTAGTCGCCTCCTAGGGGCGCAAAGGAGTCAAAGTCCAAGGCTAAGATGAGATAAGCGTAGAAAGCGACCGTCGCCACAAGGTTATTGTCAATCTGTGTCGGCGAATAGACCAGCTGCTGGTAGGGAGCGTACTGAAAGTTGAGCTCACGGTCCAGATGTACCACCAGAGGAGTCGTATAGGAGGCACCGTAGACGGGACGCTGTGCGGAGATGCTCAGCTCGGCCGTGTAGAGACCGTCATCAGAAGCGGTCAAAAGGTTCAGCCCCCAGGCGCATTCGATGCGCTCTACGGGTGAAAAGGTGGCGTTCGTCCAGCGCGTTTGGTTGATCATGTCGGTCAATTGCTGGGTTAAGTCGGACACGATCGCCTGATCAGCGGAGGAGCCGAGGCGATCTGCATTGACCGTGACGCGAGCATTCAGCTCTTGCGCCAGACTTTGCTGAGGAAGCCACAGAAGTATTGCCACAAGGGCGAGGAGTAGACGCTTCATCTGGTGGAAGTTCATAAGACTAAACGAGCTGCGTGCGATGCTTTAAGACGAAGTCCACGATCTGCTTCGCCACAACCGCCTTACTCTCCAGAGGTAAGTCGCAACGAGCGCCCGCTTTGTCCAGGATTAGCACCTTATTCGTCGAGACTCCAAAGCCGGCTCCCGCATCGCTCGTCGAGTTAAGCACGATTGCGTTGAGATGCTTGCTACGAAGTTTGCCTTCGGCTGCCGAAGTGTCCACAGAAGTCTCTAGAGCGAAGCCAACTAAGTACTGTCCCGCACGACGCTTCGCCCCAAGGGTCGCTGCGATGTCGGGATTTTGCGTCAGCGTGAGCTGCATCTGCTCACCGCCACGACGCTCCTTCTTGATCTTTCCCTGGACACGTTCCTCGGGTCGGTAGTCAGCCACCGCTGCTGCAAAGACCGCTACCGAGCTACGCCCGAAGGTCTCCTCAGCCGCCGCCAGCATCTCCTCGGCAGTCATCACGGAGTGTACGACAATGTGCGAGTTGGTCGGCCGTAGATGCGTTGGTCCCAAGACCAAATGCACCTCAGCGCCCTGCTGCGCAAAAGCTTCCGCCAATGAGATGCCCATCAGTCCCGACGAATGGTTGCCAATGAAGCGTACATCGTCGATCGGCTCGTAAGTAGGCCCCGCCGTAATGGTGACACACTCCCCCGCTAAGGGTAGCTTCGCCTTTGTGTCCGAGAGCATCGCGACCGCCTGCTCTAAGATCTCCTCCGGCTCCTGCATACGTCCACGACCCGTCAGACCACTCGCGAGAAAGCCCTCAGCGGGCAACGCTTGCGCCACACCGTCTTGCGCCAGTATCTCCAGATTGCGGGCAGTCGTCGGGTGAGACCACATATCTAGATCCATCGCTGGCGCAATCAGCACCGGCGCACGCATCGCTAGGTAAGTGGTCACGAGGATATTGTCGGCAATGCCGTGAGCCATCTTGCCGATCGTGCTAGCCGTAGCCGGCGCTATGATCATCAGATCAGCCCACGTGCCCAGCGTCACGTGACTATGCCACGAGCCGTCCCGGCGATCGAAGAAGTCTGAGACCACCGCATGCTGTGAGAGCGTGGCGAGCGTCAGTGGCGTGATGAACTCCTTAGCCGCAGGCGTCATAACCACCTGCACCTCGGCACCCTCCTTGACCAGCAGGCGTACGAGCGAGGCGCTCTTGTAGGCGGCTATCCCGCCCGTGATCCCTACGACTATATGCTTATTCTGTAAGCGCATGGCTATCTCTCGTGTGGCGTGAGGGCTCGTTCTAAGGCTTCATCCGCTCCTTGATCAGGAGGAACTGACGCTTCGTGTCTCGTGAGAAGTCCGCTTGCAGTAGCCAACTGAGGTAGCCTGGCTCTTGGCCAAAGACCTCCTCGACGGAGCGCCCCTTGTGCTTGCCAAAGTTAAAGACTGGCACGTCGTTGTCGTCTAGGACAATGCGTCCCGCAAGGTCTACATTGCGATGATAAGTAGTCAGGTCAGACAGCTCCTTGACGCTGTGTGGGAGCTCATCGCCATACTTATCCAGCTGCGCCATCAGTACATCGAGCGTAGCGATCGTGTCCGCCTCTGCACCGTGCGCTCCGATATGCTCACGATGACAGTAGAAGCGTACAGCCCCCTCAAGGGTACGTGGCTCCATCTTGTGAAAGATCGTCTGCACGTCAATGTGCTGCATAGCGAGCAGATCCACCTCTACGCCAGCACGGAGAAACTCCTCTCCGAGCATCGGTAGGTCAAAGCGCTGCGAGTTGTAGCCCGCTAGGTCGCACCCGTCGATCAGCTCCGCCAAGCTCTTGGCACAAGCTCTAAAGGGAGGGCAGTCACGCACATCTTCGTCCGTGATACCATGTATCGCCGTGCTCTCGGCTGGGATAGGCATCTCAGGGTTGAAGCGTCGCGTCCGTACGATCCGCTCGCCATCGGGCATCAGCTTTAGGATGGTCAACTCAATGATGCGGTCATTCGTAATATCCAGTCCCGTAGCTTCTATGTCAAAGAAAACTAGCGGACGTTCCAGCTGTAACTTCATAGCCTAATCCTTAAATACGTACAGGAGCCGTGATACCTCGCAGATCCGTCTGGTCAGCCACCTTAGTCGGCGTGATCATAATCGGCTGCGTAGCATTGGTAATGTGTAGTTGTAGGCTCTCAGCGTTGAATGCCTTGAGGAACTTGATGAAGGTATTCGTCTTAAAGGTGATCTGCATCCCCTCCATCTGCTCAGGATAGTCCACCGGTATACGCTCCTCGACGTCAACTCCAGGCGTATTAGCGCCCTGTGCGTAGAAGCCCCCCTTCATCACCATCGCATGCGCCTCAAAAGTGATACAGAGCAAGCTTGAGTCAGCGCCCAGCCCCACGATATTGCTCAGATAGTTGACACGAGTCGTAGCGCGCTGGAGGACTTGACCGTCTATCTCAATCATATAGGTCATCGCGTCGGGGAGGAGCCCGTTGTAATTGGGGAAGTCTAGCACACTCACCTGCGAGACCACATTGTAAGTGCCGAAGCGCACCTCCACCTGCTTATTATTGAAAATGACTAGCGCCTCCTCATTGGCAAAGTTTGGCAGGATAGACTGGAGGAAGCTAGAGACCTTGATCGGGAGTGTGAAGCTTGGATCCTTGAGTGAAGTTTGGATGCCCTCACCCTCCTTCTCAACAATCTTCGCATCGTAATCTATGTAGCGGACGAGCTGTACATTGTCCGTTGCGCAGAGCTCTAGACGATCAGCAAGCATAGCAAAGTGTACACCGTGTAGCTGTTCACGAGACGTGTCGGGATAAGCCGCAGGTAGTACGGCCGATATGCCTGAGAGGAGGCTAGAGCTATTCATACTCATCATCGCAGCCCCCTCACTATCCTCGGGAGACTCACGAGAGACATAGAGCTCGGCGTCTCCGATGGGTATGTCAAGGTATCCCGTTGAGTGGATCAAGTGGATAAATCTCGCCCCCTCCTCGGTCGTCTGCATCTCCAGTGTCAGCGGCTGTACGGGCAGCGACTTGATATAGTCTAGTAGCGGAGTAGGAGCTATCAGGAAGTGCATATCGCCATCACACTCTAGCGGAGCGATCACACCAGTCGAGCGCATCATCGTATCCCCACCCGTCACGGAGATCCGCTCGGGAGTCACCTCAAAGAGGTAGTTAGCCAGCGCTGGCATAGAGACATTGCTCGCAGGGACAAGGCGTCCCACATTTTGCAAGAGCGTGGAGAGCTCGTTGCTATTGACGGTAAACTTCATATATGATTCCTATCTACTGATTATACCACAAAGATAATAAAAACTCTCTCCACGACAAAGGGGAAAGCTGGAGTTGAGAGGTTAGAAGGTCGAGATTAGAGGGGAGAAATTAGAGGTTAGAAGTTAGAGATTAGAGGTGAGAGAT
>NZ_CAMYEZ010000119.1 GCF_947254915.1 uncultured Porphyromonas sp.
CGAAGTTTCATTTCATTCTTCCGAAGTTTTATTTCGCCCCTCGGTGGAGAATTTTCATTTGCTCCCTGGAGCTTTTGGATTTCCTACCGAGGAGAGAGATTAGAGGGTAGAAGTTAGAGATTAGAAGTTAGAGGTTAGAGAGGACTCCTAGTGACTAGGAGCTCTAGTGGCACTAGTAGTATTAGTGACCCTAGCTAACAGCCAATAGCCAACCGCTAACAGCCAAAGTGTGGCGCGCCTCAAAAATGTGTACCTTTGTGCAGATTAGCCCTCCTCTACGTGGCGTACCGCTACTACGAGGCGTAGCGCAAGGAGGGGTAGCTTCGCCTCTTTATCATACATTACAGACAGAAAAATAGAAGACCGTATAAAAGATGATTATAGTCAACGACCTCACGATACAGTTTGGCAAGCGCGTGCTCTTTGCCGATGTCAATCTTAAGTTTACCCCGGGCAACTGCTACGGCATCATTGGTGCCAACGGCGCCGGCAAGTCGACTATGCTCCGTATGATCAGCGGTGAGCTAGAGCCGACGCGTGGCACCGTCACTTTCGGACCCGACGAGCGCCTCTCGGTGCTGAGTCAGGATCACTTCGCCTTTGATGAGTACACGGTCATCGACACCGTCCTGATGGGGCATGACAAGCTCTGGAAGATCATGAAGGAGAAGGACGCTATCTACGCTAAGGAGGACTTTTCCGATGAGGATGGTGTCAAAGCGGCTGAGCTGGAGGAGCAGTTTGCGAACCTCGACGGGTGGAACGCTGAGAGCGAGGCGGCAGCCCTCTTGAGCGGTCTCGGCATCAAGGAGGATCTGCACTACCGTCTGATGGGTGACATTAGCGGTAAGCAAAAGGTGCGTGTGCTACTAGCGCGCTGTCTCTTTGGCAAGCCAGACAATCTGCTCCTCGATGAGCCGACGAACGACCTAGACCTAGAGACTGTCTCTTGGCTTGAGGACTATCTCGCTGAGACTGAGAGCACCGTCCTCGTGGTGAGCCACGACCGTCACTTCCTCGATGCCGTGTCAACCCACACGGTGGATATAGACTTTGGCAAGGTGAGACTCTTTGCGGGTAACTACAGCTACTGGTACGAGTCTAGCCAGTTGGCACTGCGCCAGCAACAGCAACAGAATAAGAAGCTTGAGGAGAAGAAGAAGGAGCTCGAGGAGTTCATCCGTCGCTTTAGTGCCAACGTGGCAAAGAGTAAGCAGACGACCAGCCGCAAGAAGATGCTGGAGCGTCTCGATATCAACGAGATTGAGCCGTCGTCACGTCGCTATCCAGGGATCCTCTTCCAGCCAGATCGTGAGCCGGGCAACAAGGTGCTAGAGGTCAATGATCTCTCGGCCGTGACGGACGAGGGGGAGGTACTCTTCAAGGGGCTGACCTTCAATGTGGAGCGAAACGATAAGATCGTCTTCATCAGCCACGACCCACGTGCTATGACGGCACTCTTTGAGATCATCAATGGCAACCGCAAGGCGCAGCAGGGGAGCTACGAGTGGGGACAGACGATCACGACGGCTTATCTGCCTTTGGACAACAGCGCTTACTTTGACACCGATATGACGATCCTAGATTGGCTCGGACAGTTTGCCAAGGACACGAATGATGTCTATCTCAAGGGCTTCCTAGGTCGTATGCTCTTTAGCGGCGAGGAGGTGAATAAGCGCGCCTCGGTCCTCTCGGGAGGTGAGAAGATGCGCTGTATGATCAGCCGTATGATGCTTCCCCCTGGGGCTAATGTGCTGATCCTTGACACGCCGACGAACCACCTGGACCTGGAGTCGATTCAGGCGTTCAACAACACGCTTATCTCCTTCAAGGGGAATGTCCTCTTCTCAAGCCACGACCACGAGTTCATCCGCACGGTGGCTAATCGTGTCATCGAGCTGACACCAAACGGGATCATTGACCGTATCATCAACTACGACGACTACATCACCGATCCGAAGGTGGCTGAGCTACGCGAGAAGTACTACAACGCATAAAGGGACCACACGCCTATGGCTCGTATCCTCGCTATCGACTACGGCACCAAGCGCACGGGGCTGGCGGTGACCGACTCGCTACAGATCACGCCTGGGGCGCTCGACACGGTGCCTACGCATCAGCTCCTCAACTACCTAGCGGACTACCTAGGGCGTGAGGAGGTGGAGACGATCGTCCTCGGCAAGCCAACACAGATGGATGCGACGCCCTCGGCGACGTGGCAGGCGATACAAGCTTTGGCTAAGAAGCTGCAACATCTCTATCCTCAGATACGTCTAGAGTATGTGGACGAGCGCTTTACCTCTGTCTTGGCACAGCAGACGATCCGCGAGGCGGGCATCGGCAAGCAGCGCCGCCGACAGGACAAAGGGTTGGTGGATCGTGTCAGTGCGACCATCATTTTGCAGAGCTATCTGGAGAGCTTGCGCATGCTTCACTAAAAGAAAGATTTAACTGTTTACTCTTATGGCTAAGACCTTACCTATATACCTTTACGGACAACCAGTGCTTCGCAACATGAGCGAGGACATAACGCCTGACTACCCGAACCTCTCGGAGCTGATCGCAGACATGTGGCAGACGATGTACGAGAGTGATGGCATCGGCTTGGCGGCTCCACAGATCGGGCGCAATATACGTCTGCAGGTGATCGATGCGACGCCTCTGGCGGATGAGTACCCTGAGTGTGCGACACTCAAGCTGGTCATGATCAATGCGCATATGCAGTCCCTGAGCGAGGATACCTGTTCGGAGGCTGAGGGTTGTCTGAGCTTGCCCGGCATTAACGAGCGGGTCGTGCGACCTAAGTCGATCGTGGTGGACTATATGAATGAGCAGTTTGAGCCACAGCGTCTAGAACTCTCGGGCTTTGCCGCTCGGGTGGTGCAGCATGAGTATGACCATCTGGATGGCAAGCTCTTTGTAGATCACATCTCGGCGATGCGTAAGCGACTGATCAAAAAGAAGCTCCAGCATATAGCCGACGGGCGTGTACGTGTCGGCTACCCCGTGATGCGTAATACGATACATTAGTCCTTATGCGTCCGCTACTACGATCGCTCTCTCTGCTCCTCTGCATGCTCTGCGTGTGGAGTGCTACGCTTTGGTCGCAGATAGATACGGAGCGTGTGATGACGATCGGGCGCAATGCGATCGGTTTCAAGGATTTCGTGGTCGCCATCGAGCACTTTAACCAAGTAATTGAGGTGTCTCCCACGATGGCTGAGCCGTACTACTACAGAGCTTTTGCGAAGCTTATGCTGGGTGACTATGCGGGTGCCGAGCGGGACGCGACGCTGTGCATCGAGCGCAACCCTTTTCTCTCTAGAGCCTACATGGTACGGGGGGCGGCACGGCACAATCAGCAACACTATGCGGAGGCGGCGACAGACTATGCGCAAGCGCTCAAGATTACGCCGGACGACTTTTACCTCTCGTTCAACCTCGCAGGCTCGCTCTACGGAGCCGAGCAGTATGAGCGTGCCGACTCGGTAGCGCTCGCCTTGACGCAGCGTCACCCGAAGGAGGCGCGGGGCTACTTTCTCGCGGCGGAGATAGCGTTACGACGACAAGACACGGTCGCAGCGGAGGAGCGGATCGCCGAGGGCTTGGCAATAGACTCGCTGAGTGCTGCGCCTTATCGGATGCTCTCAGCGATTGCTTACCTGCGGGGTGACTACAAAGGAGCGCTACGCTACCACGACAAGAGCATAGAGCAGGATCCAAACCAAGCTAGCGACTACATCAACCGTGGACTGACACGCTACAAGCTAAAGGAATACCGTGGCGCTATGGAAGACTACAACCAGGCGCTCCTCTTGACGCCTCACGATGCGGTCGCTCGGCACAATCGCGCCTTGCTACGTATCGAGGTGGGAGACCTACAGGGTGCTCGCGAAGATCTGCTAGAGGTGGTGCGTCTGCAACCGACCAATCTGACGGCTCACTTTAACTTAGCCTTGGTTCAGACGCAGACGGGACAGTACCGTGATGCGATCGAGACGCTAGACTATATATTAGGTCGTCGACCGGAGTTCCTCTCGGGTTACTATCAGCGCTCGGAGGTGAAGCGTCTGCTCGGGGATGCTGCTGGAGCGGACAGAGACTACTGGTTCGCCTACAAGCTAGAGCGTGGACAGGTCAAAGCGCCTAAGCCGACTATCGCTGACAGCACTGGGTCAAGTGTGGCGAGCGACGAACTGTATGCGCTAGACCATCATGCGGAGCTGCAGTCTGCGAGTAGCGATGCGACTTCTGCTTCGCTTAGTGCGGGGAGCAATTCGCTACGCGGTTCGATCCAAGAGCAAGCCAGTTCGTCGGAGGCTTGCCCTGCTTACGAACTCACTTACTTTGTGCAGAAGAGTCACGACAAGCTTTTGCCTCGCTCCAACTTTTCCGCAGAGCTAGAGGCGTACAACGAGCGGACGGGTTACCAGCCCCGTCTCTTGCTTGCCGTCGGCGCACAGTCGCTAGACAGCACGCAGCTCCATGTCGTGCTGGAGGATATAGCTCGTCTGCAGGCTCGTGATACAGAGCAGACGGCTGACTGGCACCTGCGTATGGGCATTGACAAGCTCCTGCTGCGAGACATCGGCGAGGCGGTCTCACAGTTCAACGCTTCTCTCGATCTAGCGCCTCAGCAACCGCTCGCTCTCTTGGCTCTTAGTACGGCGCGCCTCATGCAGGCGGAGACACTCACAGATCCTAAGCAACAGAAGCTTATGTACAACTTAGCGATGCGTGAGCTCACCACAGCCATCAGTCACGCCCCGCAGATAGGCTATATCTACTATAACCGTGCTCATCTGCACCAGACGCTGGGGCATACGGATCAAGCGATCGCAGACTACACCAAAGCGATCGAGCTCCTGCCCCAAGCTGGCGAAGCTTACTACAATCGTGCCCTACTCCTCGAGCAGCAGGGACAGCATGAGCAGGCGATAGATGACTTGAGTCGTGCTGGCGAGCTGGGCATTTATCAGGCTTATTCCCTTATCCATACTATTCAGACACGCTGATGATATCCGTTCAAGACCTTACGGTAGACTTTGGTAAGCAACTCCTCTTTGACTCGATCAACTTTGTCATTAGCAAGGGCGAGCGGGTCGCTCTTGTCGGGCATAATGGGGCGGGGAAGTCGACCTTGATGAAGATCCTCGTCGGCATTGAGCAACCTACGAGTGGTACCGTCAGTCGTCCTCGAGACCTTTCCATAGGTTATCTGCCACAGGTCAAAGAGTTGGTCGATCACACCACCCTGCGGGCGGAGGTTGAGGAAGTCTTTAAGGATGTGCAGTCGCTCAATGATCAGTACGACCACCTGAGCGAAGAGCTGGCGACCCGCACAGACTACGACTCGCCTGAGTACTTAGAGTTGATCGAGCGCCACGGACATCTCACCGATCTGATACAGATGCACCACCCGTCGCAGTACCTTGCCGAGATGGAGCGGACGCTCCTCGGACTAGGCTTCGAGCGAAGCGACTTCGACAGACCGACCCGTGAGTTCTCCGGCGGATGGCGTATGCGTATTGAGCTGGCGAAGGTGCTGCTGAGCAATCCCGATCTGCTCCTCCTCGATGAGCCGACGAACCACCTAGATATTGAGTCCATCGACTGGCTCGAGCACTTCCTCATCGCCCGTGGAGTCACGCTCCTCCTCGTCTCGCACGACCGTACCTTCCTCGACAACGTGACCAACCGCACCATTGAGATTGAGCTGGGACGCATCTACGACTACAAGACTTCCTACAGCCACTACGTCACCCTGCGTGAGGAGCGGCTGGAGCAGCAGAAGCGAGCTTACGAGAATCAGCAGAAGAAGATCCAAGACATCGAGTCCTTCGTCGAGCGTTTCCGCTATAAGCCGACGAAGAGCGCACAGGTTCAGAGCCGTCTCAAGCAGCTAGACAAGATCGAGGAGATCGAGCTCGACGAGATAGACACACGGCACATTAACTTTACCTTCCCGATGGCAGGGCGCAGTGGCGACTATCCCGTCATCATCGAGGACCTAGACAAGAGCTACGGTGACCTCTCCGTGCTACGCAACGTATCAATGACCATCAAGCGTGGCGAAAAGGTCGCCTTCGTTGGGAAGAACGGCTCCGGTAAGTCAACCCTCATGCGCTGTATTATGGGACAAGAGGAGTACACTGGCAAGCTCCAAATAGGACACGGCGTAGAGATCGCATATTTCTCTCAGAATAGGGCGCAGGAGCTACCCGCTAATCAGACTATCCGTGACGCCATCGACAGTTTGGCGCGTGGCGACATGAGACTACATATCAACGACATGCTGGGAGCCTTCCTCTTTGGCGGGGAGGTGGCCGACAAGCCGATCAGCGTACTCAGTGGTGGCGAGCGTGCTCGTGTCGCCATCATGCAGATGCTCCTAGAGCCTGCCAACCTGCTCATCCTCGATGAGCCGACCAACCACCTAGACATCCGAACCAAAGAGATCCTCAAGCGAGCCATCGCAGCCTTCCCTGGGACCGTCATCGTCGTCTCGCACGACCGCTACTTCCTCTCGGGGCTCGTCGACCGCATCTTCTCCTTTAGCCATGGCACTGTACGGGAGTGCATGAACGGCCTCGACGGCTACCTCGCCACCCTCCACGAAGAGCTCAGCCAATCGCCAACAGCTAACAGCCAACAACCAACGGCTAACAACCAACAGCCAACAGCTA
>NZ_CAMYEZ010000120.1 GCF_947254915.1 uncultured Porphyromonas sp.
AACTTTGATTTGCTTCTTCCGAAGTTTCATTTCATTCTTCCGAAGTTTTATTTCCTAGCTCCGTGGAGAAACTTCGTTTCCTCACTGGAGATTTCCCATTTCCTCGGTAGGAAGGAGATTGAGAGGTGACCTGTTATGCGTCGTCGGTACGTACGGCTCGTAAGATTTGCGGATTCTTGGCTTTGTCGTATCGTACGCTATTTGTAGTATATACGAGTTCCAAAAGTTGTTCCACCTTTGGAACTTTTTAGTTCCAGGGATGGAACTTTTCGGTTCCAACGGAGGAACCTCCGTCGGACTGTTGTGATTTCGTATCTTTGTTCCGTAGGAAGAGACTGCGAGCGCAGTCTTATTGGTTGATTTACTGATTAACGACATAGACGTATCCTCGATGAATACACAACAACGACAGCAAGCGTGGTGGCTCTACGGTGGGCTAATGCTCATCTTCGTGGCGCTCTTGTGGTGGGTCGCTGCGACTGACGGGGCGATGAGTGTCAACTCGGAGTCTCTCGTCACGGCTCCCGTAGCTACTGCGACAGAGCCCTTGGGCGAAGCGTCCGAAGGGGCTGTGGTAGCACTCAACTTGACCACACCCTCGTCTGCGATGGAGGCCACGCCGTGGCAATCGTTTGTGACGTCGGTACGCTCGCACGCCGCTTCAGACATAGGGCTACTACTGATCCAGCTGGTGGTCATCCTGCTCGTGGTACGTGTCGTGGGGTGGCTCTTCGCACGATTGCATCAGCCGACGGTCATCGGGGAAATCCTTGCTGGTATATTGCTCGGTCCGAGCTTGCTGGGAGCCGTTTGGCCAGAAGCGATGGAGACGCTCTTTCCTGTGCACAGTTTGGGCAATCTAGAGTTGCTCAGCCAGTTCGGACTGATCCTCTTCATGTTTACCATCGGTATGGAGCTGCGGATGAAAGACCTCAAGGGTCAGGCGCAGCAAGCGTTCGTCATCAGCCAGTCGGGGATTATCTTTCCATTTATCCTAGGCATCCTTCTCACCTATGGGCTGTACAGTCGCCCTGAGCTACTGAGCGAGGGGAGTAGCTTCTTGTCGCTCTCCCTCTTTGTGGGCATCTCGCTCAGCATCACCGCCTTCCCCGTCTTGGCTCGTATCATCCAGGAGCGCTCGCTCTCGCATAGTCATCTGGGGCGCTTGGCGCTCTCGACCGCAGCTATGGGAGATATCGTGGCATGGCTCATGCTGGCGGCCATCATGGCGGTCAGTCAGGGGGGGAGCTTCACGAGCGCTCTCTACAATATGCTCTTCCTCGCCCTTTACTTGGCAGTTATCTTTGGCATCTTGCGACCACTCTTCGGACTCCTCGGTCGACGTGTGAGACATCGAGAGGTGCTCTCCAAGTCGCTCATGGGACTCATCTTCATCCTCCTCATGGCGAGCGCCTACTTCACCGAGATCATGAGTATGCATGCACTCTTTGGCGCCTTTATGCTGGGGTTGGTCATGCCAGAGAACCTAGACTTCCGAGTGATTGTCAAGGAGAAGGTCGAGGACTTGGCGCTCCTGCTCCTCCTGCCGCTCTTCTTCGTGAGCTCAGGCTTGCGCACGGAGCTGGGATTGGTCAATACACCTGAGCTGTGGGCGCTCTTCGGCATCTTTACCTTTGTGGCAGTTGTGGGCAAAATGGGCGGTACTTACCTAGCAGCGCGAAGCTGTGGTATACAGCGCCGCGAGAGCCTTTACCTAGGCGCTTATATGAACACCCGAGGGCTGATGGAACTGGTCGTGCTACGCATCGGACTGGATCTAGGAGTCCTCTCGACTGTCCTCTTTACCATCCTCGTGATGATGACGCTCGTGACGACGATTATGACGGCTCCGACGTTGCAACTGATCGACTGGCTCCTCAAGAAGAAGAAAGCGCCACAGAGTCTGGAGCACGCAACGGGACAAGTGCTCATCTCCTTTGGTCGTGCCGAGACGGGCGTCACGCTCCTCGAGTTCTTCCATAGGTTGTGCGGTGGTACCGCTCCACAGGTGGCTTGTACGCTGATGCACGTCACTACTGATACGGACATTAGTACCATTGATGCGGACCACTACTACGCCAGTAGCTTTGCAGCTCCGATGGAGATGGCGAAGCAGCTGGACCTTGCCGTGGAGCGTAAGTATGAGATTGCCGAATCGGTGCCTGAGGCGGTCCTTTCGCACGCTAATCACATCCAGAGCAACCTGCTCCTCCTCGGAGCGAGTGTCAACCTTTCGCAAGATAAGAAAGACCGCGACCTAGTCGCCTATAGCAATAAGTTGACCCGCAGGTGGGGTCTGCTGACTGGTCGCCGTCGCAAAGCTAAGAAAGAGCAGAGCTCTCACTCCTTTGAGGAGCTGATCGCTACCTTTGCTCAGGAGGCGCCTTGCTCTGTGGGCATTTATGTGGACAATGGTCAGACTCCGATAGCGCATCCGCTCGTGCTAATGCAGCGGCCTGAGGATCAAGAGCTACTACTCGTTGCCGAGCAGGTGACGCAAAGTGCGGATAGTCCGATCACGCTGATGCCACTCTCGTCGCATCTCGCCAAGCCTACGACAGAGCTCTCGGCTCGTGTGTCGTGGAGCGGGGAGACTTTTGCTGAGCAGGTCGACCTGAGCGGTTACGACTTCGCCTTCATCGCTTACGATGCGTGGGCAGCCCTCACGTCAGCTCAGCAAGAGCTGCTAGAGCAACTACCCTCTTACCTTATTCTAGACATTGACGAGGCGACCATTGAGTTGCCGACGATACATCGTCCGACTACAGAAGCCGTCTCTTACCTTGGTAAAGCGTCTTAACTATGAAACGTGAGAAAGGTTCTCCTCGCCAAGCTAAGCCAAAGCTGAGCACCCCGCTCTGGGCTCTGCAAGATCCGTGGCTTGCTCCGCACTATGAGACGATAGAGGCGTGGCAAAGCTACATCGCTGAGCGTCGGCAGCTCTTTGTTGGCTCGCAAAGTCTCTCGAGCTGGGCGTGCGGACACCTTTACTTTGGGCTGCACCGCACCGACGCTGGCTGGACATTGCGCGAATATGCGCCAGCGGCTCAGGCGGTCTACCTGCTTTGCGACGATAACGAGTGGCGCAAAGATCCGAACTATCGATTTGTTGCCAATGAGGAACGACCAGGCGAATGGCTCCTCGAGCTTCCCGCCACAGCGCTACACCATCTAGACTACTACAAGCTACTCATTTGCACCGACCACGAGGAGCTAGAGCGCATCCCCGCCTACGCTCATTATGTCGTGCAGGATCCGCGAGACTACACCTTCTGCGCTCGTGTCTGGGCTCCCGAAGAACCGTACCTTGTCAAGGCGCCAGCACCTCAGCGTCCCGACACTTTGCTCATCTATGAGTGTCACATAGGGATGAGTGGCGAGGAGATGGGCGTGGCGAGCTACGAGCAGTTTCGCACGGAGCGACTGCCCTACATCGTCTCGGCAGGGTACAATACCCTCCAAATCATGGCGGTCCAGGAGCACCCGTACTACGGTTCGTACGGCTATCACGTCTCCAACTTCTTCGCTCCGTCCAGTCGCTTCGGCACGCCCGACGACCTCAAGCGTTTAGTCGATGAGGCGCACGCCTTAGGGCTGTACGTCATCATGGACTTGGTCCACTCGCACGCCGTGCGCAACGAAGCCGAGGGCTTGGCCCGCTACGATGGCACACGGACCCTCTTCTTCCACGAGGGGAGCCGTGGCGAGCATCCGCAGTGGGACTCGCTCTGCTTTGACTACGGTCGTGGCGAGGTGGTCCACTTCCTCCTCTCCAATTGCCACTACTGGCTCACGGAGTACGGCTTTGACGGCTTCCGCTTCGACGGGGTCACCTCGATGCTTTACGAAGACCACGGCTTGGGGCGACCTTTCCTCACCTATGCGGACTACTACAATGGCAATGTAGACCGAGATGCGCTGACCTATCTGACACTTGCCAACGAACTCATCCACGCTGTCAAGCCCTCAGCGACGACTATCGCCGAGGAAGTGAGCGGACTGCCAGGACTGTGCGAAAGCCAAGCCTCCGAAGGCTACGGCTTTGACTACCGCCTGGCGATGAATGTGCCAGACTACTGGATCAAACTGATCAAAGAGCAGCCCGACGAAGCGTGGAATCCCGAGAATATGTGGTACGAACTGCGCAATCATCGCCCCTCTGAGCGAACTATCTCCTACGCTGAGAGCCACGACCAAGCACTCGTCGGAGACAAGACCATCATCTTCCGACTCATCGACAGCGACATGTACTGGCATATGCAGCAGAGCGACTACAACGATCGGGTGATGCGTGGCATAGCGCTCTGCAATATGATCCGTCTGATGACCTTCGCCACGATGTGCGGCGGTTATCTCACCTTCATGGGCAATGAGTTTGGTCATCCCGAGTGGATCGACTTCCCTCGTGAGGGCAATGGCTACTCCTACCAGTACGCTCGTCGTCAGTGGTCGCTACAGGCTAATGGCTTACTGCGCTACAAGCAGCTCGCACACTTTGACAAAGGGATGCTCTCGCTCGGCCACCTGACGCCTCGCTTTGCAGAGCTCTCTGACTACTGCTATCATAGCCATACGGAGCGACAGGTTATCGCTTTCATGCGAGGTGACGGCTACCTCTTTGCCTTTAACTTTAGCCCCACCGAGAGCTACACCGACTACCTCATCGAGGGCGTGCCAGCGGGGCAATACGAGCTACTCCTCGACAGCGATGCGGTGGCCTGCGGAGGCTTCGGACGTATTGATGCCAGCATCACGCATCACACCCGCACCACCGCCGAGGGAGGCACCGAGCTACGACTCTATCTGCCCTCCCGCTCAGCGCAAGTCTACCAGCGCAAGCCGTAATAGCGGCAAAACAATACGAGTAACCCTTTGTAGGGACGCACGCTCTGTGCGTCCGTTGTCGAACGAAAGTTACAGCATCGTAACCTTGGACACAACGGACGCACAGAGCGTGCGTCCCTACAAGTCGTTACTCGTTATTTATATGTGTAAGTCTTACTTCTCAAACTCAATGTCAATGTCGAAAGACTCATGCCACGGCAGTCCCTGACGAGCCACCTCCTTGAGGAAGGGATCTGGATCAAACTGCTCAACGTTGAAGACACCAGCGCCTCCCCATATGCCTTTGGCGAGCATCAGTGCGCCCGTTGTAGCGGGGACACCCGTCGTGTAGCTGACACCCTGCGTGCCCGTCTCACGGTAGGCTGCTTGGTGAGAGCAGTTGTTCCATATATAATAGGTACGCTCCTTGCCGTCCTTGACACCACGGATGCGGCAGCCGATAGAGGTCTCGCCCGTATAGTTCTCGCCCAGCTCCTGAGGATTAGGCAGGACAGCCTTGAGGAATTGGATCGGCACGATCTCTTGTCCGTTGTAGTTGATCGGCTCAATGCTCGCCATACCAATGTTTTGGATCACCTCGAGGTACTTGAGATACTCCTCCCCGAAGGTCATCCAGAAGCGCGCCCGACGTATCGTGGGGAAGTGCTTGACGAGCGACTCCAGCTCCTCGTGGTAGAGCAGATAAGACTCGCGCACACCGATGCCCGGGTAGTGTAGCGGACGATGTATCTCCTGAGGCTCCGTCTCAATCCACTCACCCTCGTGGTAGTACTTACCCTTTTGGGTGATCTCACGGATATTGATCTCTGGGTTGAAGTTGGTTGCAAACGCCTTGTGGTGGTCGCCACCGTTGCAGTCCACGATGTCAAGGTAGTGCATCTCGTCAAAGTGATGCTTAGCTGCATAAGCGGTGAAGATACTGGTCACGCCTGGGTCAAAGCCACACCCTAAGACAGCCGTCAGGCCAGCTTCCTTAAAGCGGTCGTGATACGCCCACTGCCAACTGTACTGATACTTAGCCTCGTCGAGGGGCTCGTAGTTTGCCGTATCAAGGTAGTTGACGCCCGCCTTGAGACAAGCCTCCATGATGGTCAAGTCTTGGTAAGGAAGAGCCACGTTGATACAGATGTCTGGGCGGAAGCTCTCGAATAGTCGTACCAGTTGCTCCACATCGTCAGCATCCACCTGAGCGGTCTGGATCTTGACGTTCTTTATTTGTGCTGCGATGGCGTCACACTTAGACTTAGTGCGGCTCGCCAGCATAATGTCGGTAAAGGTCTCAGCATTCTGAGCCACCTTGTGAGCTACTACGGTGCCTACGCCACCAGCTCCGATGATGATCACTCTTGCCATAGAGGTTGTATAGTTAAAAGCGTTAGAGATTCATGAGGTTTGCGGTAGCTACGCCAGCATCCTTTGCGGCTGCTCGAGCGTCGTCGCTACTTTTGCTCTGCCAAAGATACGAAAAAGAAGTTAGAGATTAGAGGTTAGAGGGGAGAGGGGAGAGCGAGACGTCGCCCTGTAGGGACGCACGATCTGTGCGTCCGTTGTATCAAAGGTTACGGCGTCCGTTGTGTCAAAAGTTACGGTATCCGTGGTTTTAACGGGGACGGACGCACAGATCGTGCGTCCCTACAAAGGGTTACACGTCTCCCGAGGAAATGGGGAATCGCCAGTGAGGAAATGAAAAATCTCCACAGAGGCGCAAAATAAAAGTTCGGAAGAATGAAATGAAACTTCGGAAGAAGCAAATCAAAGTTCG
>NZ_CAMYEZ010000121.1 GCF_947254915.1 uncultured Porphyromonas sp.
CTCGATGTGTGGCGAACACTTCTGCTCGATGCGTGCTAGTCGTCAGCTGCAGAAGCGCATCGAGGACGACAAGTAATCAGTAACCGTCCAACGCTCCATGATCGTCATTACACCACCCGAATGTCAGCATATCAAAGATGTAGCTGGCGATATCATTGATATCGCAAGAAGCTGCATCTGTAGGGTACACCTGCGCATGCCAGGAGCTTCTGAGGCAGACTTTAGAAAGGTCTTAGACAGTCTAGAGCCCGCCTACCACCAGCATGTCGTGCTGTGTGACCACTATGCGCTACTGGCGGAGTATGACGTGGCGGGCATCTACCTACCCTATCGTCGCGTGGCGGAGTGGAGGAATATCCCTCTCGCTCCTCACCAGACGATAGCGGTCGGTGTCCATTCGATCCAAGAGCTACAGGAACTACCCTTCACGCCACACTACGCTTTGCTCAGCCCGCTCTTTGATAGCATTAGCAAGGAAGGCTATCAGGGCAACCCTGCGTTACTTTCGTGTCGTGAGGCATTGATCAAACTCCCTTACCCCGTCTACGCGCTTGGAGGCATCACCCCCGAAAGGCAAGAGTCCGTGGCAAAGGCAGGCTACACTGGGGTCGCTGTGCTAGGCGACATCTGGTCGCAACCGCAGGAACAACGACAAGAGCGTCTGGATCAGTACCAAACGCCCGCCATTCTAACCGTTGCGGGTCACGACCCCACATCGGGAGCTGGCATCAGCGTAGACACCCGCATTGCAAATGATCTGAGCGTGCAGTGCTACAGCGTTATTTCTACGCTCACAGCACAAAGCCTGCACCGCTTCGTCTCCGCTACCGCCACACCGTCCGACCAACTACAGGCATCGCTAACAACGCTCCTCACCGACCACCCGGTCACCGTGGCTAAGCTCGGTATGGTGCAGAATTTACAGCAAGCGGTACAGATCGTTGCGCAGATGAAGGCACTAGGCGTCAAGCGAATCATTTGGGATCCAATCCTCCAGCCCACAGCCGCCGAGGAGACGCAGTCTCGCCTTTGGACAGAGGAGCAGGACAAGCTCGCTACCCTACTGAATGAAGTAAGCCTCGTCACACCCAATAAACCCGAGGCACAGGCACTCTTCGGCACAGACGATCCCTCAGAGCTCCAGCACATTGCTCAGAAACACAGCGTGGCTATCCTACTAAAGGGTGGACACGATACCACTTCGCCACATCTTGTGGTCAACCAACTGATCACTAGAGACGGCATCCACCCCTACTACACGCATCGCTACGACAAGTCGATCCACGGCACTGGCTGTATGCTCTCCGCAGCAATCGCCAGCTACTGGGCTATGGAGTACAGCCTCGTAAGCTCCGTGCAGCGGGCTTGCCACTACCTTGCTGCTATCTTTGCGGGGCAACCAAACCGTCCTGGGCGACAGCTACTTTACCCCAAGTTTCTTTCAGGGAATTGGAAGAAGAAGCATCTGTACTTTGACTTTGACCTACAGTACGTGACCAATGAGTCAGACCCCGACAGACTATATAATAAGGTGTCCCAATACCTCGAGGCGGGCGGACGCTGGGTGCAGCTACGACTCAAGGAGGCGACGACCGAGGAGCGCATCGAGATAGGTCTGCGCCTCCGCAGGATGACCGATCGCTACGATGCCTGCTTGCTCATCGACGACGACATCATCGCCACCATCGCTGTGGACGCCGACGGGGTGCATCTCGGCAAGCGCGACTGCCCTCCGCAAGAGGCGCGGCGCATCCTAGGCAATGACTACATCATCGGCTATACGGTCAATAGCCTTGACGACCTACCTCGTGCCTTGGCGGCCAACATCGACTACATCGGTGTGGGTCCCTATCGAGACACACAGACCAAAGCACTCCTCGCTCCCATCCTAGGCTTAGAGGGTATCTCGCAGATAGCTCAGCAGGTCAAAGAGACGAACCGACAGTTCATCGTTCCTCAGATTGTAGCTATCGGAGGCATACGACCAGAAGATGCTGAGACTCTCTTTAGCAACAAAGACATTGACGGCATCGCCGTGAGCGGTGCCATTGAGCACGCCTCCGATATGGTCTATACCGTATCGCAGTTACTGCGTGACACATCAAGCCTTCCTAACTAGACATACATCCTAATCTACTATACACATGCAGACTAAGTCATTGAAAATCGGAGACCACGACTTCACCTCGCGCCTCTTCATCGGAACTGGCAAATTTGCCAACAATCAACTAATGTCAGACGCACTCGATGCTTCTGGTAGCGAGCTTATCACCGTCGCGCTTCGCCGAGTAGAGACCTCTGCAGGCCTCCACGATACACTCATTGAGAGCATCACACGCCCCAATGTCATCATCCTACCCAACACCTCTGGCGCACGCAATGCCGACGAGGCGGTCTACGCAGCACAGCTAGCCCGTGAGGCGCTACAGACCAACTGGATCAAACTAGAGGTACACCCCGATCCTAAGTACCTTCTCCCCGATGCTATGGAGACGCTCCGCGCCACCGAGCAACTCGTCAAGGAGGGCTTCATCGTCATGCCATACATACAGGCAGACCCCGTGCTCTGCAAGCGACTTGAGGAGGTCGGTGCCCCTTGCGTCATGCCCCTCGGCGCTCCGATCGGTAGCAATATGGGACTCACCACGAGAGATATGCTACGCATCATCATCGCTGAGAGCACCGTCCCCGTAGTTGTAGACGCCGGTATCGGTCGTCCCTCCCACGCTGCCGAGGCTATGGAGCTAGGAGCCGATGCGGTACTCGTTAATACCGCCATCTCCACCGCTACCGATCCAGTAGCTATGTCCATCGCCTTTAGAAAAGCTGTCGAGGCTGGTCGCTCAGCTTACGAAATGGGACTGCACCAGCCCGCCACCGATATGACCGCCACCGCCACTTCACCACTCCAAGGATTCTTTGACTAATGACATTCTACGATTATAAGCAGCAGTACAATTGGGAGCAGGAGTGTGCTGAGTTTGACACCTTTACTGCTCAAGATGTAGAGCACGCCATCGCCACAGCTACGCCTACTCTACGCGACTTCAAGGCGCTCATATCCCCCGCAGGAGATGCTTACCTAGACGCTATGGCGACCAAAGCACAGCAACTCAGCATCGAGCGTTTTGGCAAGACCATACGCATGTACGAGCCTCTCTACCTCTCTAACTATTGCCACAACCACTGCGTCTACTGTGGGTTCAATCAGGAGAACAAGATCGTCCGCAAGGTACTCACCATGGAGGAGGTGCAAGCTGAGGCAAAAGCTATCGCCGACATGGGCTTCACCCATATCCTCCTCGTAGCTGGCGAGTCGCCCAAGCATGCTGGCGTCGACTACTACCGTCAGGTCATCGAGCTCATCCGCCCCATGTTTGCGCAAATATCGATCGAGGTACAGCCTATGTCTGTTGAGGATTACAAAGTCCTCGTCGAGGCGGGCGCCCACTACGTCTGCGTCTATCAGGAGACTTACAACGAGGAGAGCTATCCACGCTTTCACCCCAAGGGGCTCAAGGCCAACTACCGTTTCCGCCTAGAGACGCCCGACAGAGCAGCCGAGGCAGGCTTTCGCAAGGTCGGTATCGGTGCTCTCCTAGGACTAGACAACTGGCGCACGGACGCTTTCTTCACCGCGCTACACCTAGACTATCTTGAGAGCCACCACTGGCAGACCAAGTACTCTATCTCGCTACCCCGTTTGCGTCCGCACGTAGGCTCCTATATGCCCGCAGACCCGATCAACGACCGTCAGATGGTACAGCTCATCTGTGCTTACCGCATCTTCGATCCCGAGGTTGAGATCTCGCTATCCACACGCGAGAGCAGTGCCTTCAGAGATATGGCGGTACGCATCGGTGCCAACTCTATGAGTGCTGGTAGTAGCACTCAGCCTGGCGGTTATGTCGATCCTAATCCTGAGCTCGAGCAATTCTCTATCAACGACTCACGCTCTCCCGAAGAGATGATCGCTGCTATCAAAGCTCAGGGATACGAAGTCATCTGGAAAGACTGGGACCAGTGGATGTAACTCGCACGCCCCAAGACAGCACTGGCAACAAGGGCATCGCTGGCAGCGCACGATACGAGCGTCAGCTACAGCTCCCCGAGATAGGTCCCGAGGGTCAGCGACTCCTCGCTCAGACGAGCGTGGCGGTCGTTGGCGCTGGGGGCTTGGGGGCTCCTATACTTTATTACCTCACGGCTGCAGGCATCGGGCGCATCGCCATCATCGACTGCGATGTCGTCTCCCCGTCCAACCTCCAGCGTCAGATCCTCTACCAAGAGTCTGACCTCGCACACCCCAAAGCTATCCAAGCGCAAAAGCGTCTCACCGCGCTCAATAGTACCCTCCATATCGAGGCCATCACCGAGCGACTCAATGAGACCAATGTAGCGACCTTACTAGCCGACTACCAGATCATCGTTGACGCTACGGACAACTACCCCACACGCTACCTCCTAGACGACTACACCCGCAGTACCGCCAAGCCGCTTGTGCATGGCGCCATCGAGGGGTGGCGAGGACAGTGTACCATCTTTGCGCCCTCTAGTAGTCTACGTTACCGCGACCTGTACAGCGAGCCGCACAGTGCAGAGGAGACCGTACCGCCTAGCGTCATCGGCGCCACCGCCGGCGTCATCGGCAGCATCCAAGCGAGCCAAACGCTCCAGCTAGCCTTAGGGCAGACGCCCGCCCTCCTCGGCAAGCTCCTCACCGTCGACCTGTGGCACGGCTCGTGGCACACCTTCGACCTCGCCTGACCCGACCCCTCCATCCACCCCCTCACAGCTATAGCACCACAAATATCAGACAATCGTGTCCGAGCTGGTATCCTTCTTCGTTGCAAAGGTACTACATGCTCCACGGGAGCTCTTCCTCTACTGCTGTCAAAGGTTGCGAGCACGCCTCAATGACAACCCACCACCCCGAATGGCGTATATCCAAAAAGAGCAAAGGTCGTCACGCTACACGCTCTCCTATTATTATGGAGTAAAATCTTTTGGACTAACCAAGGGCCTATCGGAGAAGCCATGTACCCGTTTTGACGCTTTCGGGTACATATCGAGTGTGACGTGTAAGCAAAAACTACTGAATTCGACTCTGCTTCTCGCAAATGTAGGTGACGAAGGAGCAACAGGATACGAGCATATAGAGAGCCTCCTCTGACTGTGGAACATAGTTGTCTTCTGGACTCATTAAAGCATGCCTTATGCCAGTATCTCCTTGGTTAGCATAGGAGTACAGCTTTTTAAAAGCTTCTTCCAGTTGAGGATGGATTATAGCTCCACTCTTCTCTAGTTTTGACAAAGCTTTACCAAGGGTATTCTCTTCAGTAATACTGCGGCATAAGCACTCCACGGCAGATATGGACTCCTTGATAGAGTTTTGATAGTCTGCTTGAGGACGTTGTGAGTATAGGCGCAGTGCATTGTTGAGATGCCTACGAATGTTTTCATGAACAGTAGGGCTCTCTAGCGGTTTTTGAATTGCAGAGATTTGCACTTCATCTATAATAGTCGTGACTTGGTCGTTTACAATCCGATAGCCGTAAACTAGTCGCTCAAACTCAGAGTTGAGGTTCTGGACAAATTCCTCCAAAGGCTGAGGATAGCAACAATAGCCCTTTAGAAACTCAATAGTCTCTTCGATCAAGTCAAGCTTTTTGCACCACTCCACTTCCTGTGATGACAGATATGAAGAAACTATGGAACTACCCCAATCCATAGGGACTCTAAGTTCCAAAGCTTTCTTATTCATGAACTTAGTCCATAGATGCATTTCTAGATCTTGATATGAGTGATTACAAGCCTCCATGTCTTTTCTAAGCGCACTATAGCAGTTACAGATACAGTTTTCTATCTCAGTAGTTATGGTCTCTCGTATTAGTATTTTAGAGGGGATTACATAGCCATTTCTTTCTGAAAAGTGTGGCATAGGTTCTTTTGTTTTCATAGGGACTATTGATTGATTACTTGCTGGGTGGCGGCTAACTCTCGATCGGCATAGAGGACCACGTCTCGGATCACGAGCTTCTCAATAGCTCTGATGAAGGTCTCCATCTGAGTATAGTCTGGTTCTCCTGATCTAGATAATAGAGAAATATGCAAGGGTGCTGCATCCTTTGCGTAGAAGTTGCGCCCATAATGAAACGCTCCAGCATTAGCCACCTTGTGTATAGCGGTAGTTATGAAACAAACCGCATGCTTTGGAAGAGCTTGAGTATGCACAACGGCTACATGGTCATCTGCTCCGTAGGAGTAGTTTCTATACTTTGTAGA
Organism: uncultured Porphyromonas sp.; assembly: GCF_947254915.1. Classification (GTDB taxonomy): domain Bacteria; phylum Bacteroidota; class Bacteroidia; order Bacteroidales; family Porphyromonadaceae; genus Porphyromonas. The sequence continues at coordinate 6,286 of NZ_CAMYEZ010000121.1, forward strand.
TCCGAACATGTCTATGGTAATCGTATTGGCAGGAAACACTTCTACACTATTACCAATGAAGGCGGAAACACCAGTCTCTGCTTCTCCCGCTGTAACAAAAGGCAAAGACCCAGCTATTCGGTCATCACTCTTCAACCTTTTTCCCCTTGTCGCTTCTCCAAATAGGTCTCCAAGGCGGTAGTCACCCCACTGTAGGTTGCCCTCCTGGAAGTGTTGGATAGCTTGCTGCTCCTCGGGGGTGAGTGTATAGTCAGAGAGACCTGTGACAATAAGATAAGCTTTTAGC
>NZ_CAMYEZ010000122.1 GCF_947254915.1 uncultured Porphyromonas sp.
CCTATGAAAATCCATTTTCCTCGGAGGAAACTCCAGTTTCACCTAGATGAAACTTTGGTGCCAGTCCCCTTGAAACTTTAGTTTCATCCGATGGGACCAAGGAAAGAGGCGGATGAGACGACAAAAAGAGAGGAGACGCCGATGACGACATCTCCTCTGATCAAATGTTGGAGCGAAGTTTATCGCTGCGTCTAGCTGGGCTAGTGGCTCACGATGAGCGTAAGACGGTAGTTGCGCAGGGGCATGGGGTAGTTGGCGACAACATCGTAGGCTTGGCTCAGGAGGTTGTTGCACTCGAGCTGCAGACGCAGGCCGTACCCTCGGACGGTGCGCTCGTAGGCGAGGGCTAGGTCGTTGGTGTACCACGGCTGGAGATGATTCTCGGGGAAGTTTTCCAGCTGACTGTACCGCTCGCCGGCGTAGATGAAGTTGTAGTTGAGCTGCCACCCCTTGTACTGCAGGATAGCCGTGGCGGAGCCGCTATGCCAGGGGATGTAGGGGATCTGGTGGCGGTAGTAGCTCTCCTTAGGATCAGTGACCTCGATGGCTCTCTGGTAGGTGTATTGAGCCCGCAGAGATAGCTGCAGGTCACGGATCGGGACGAGGCTCCAGGTACACTGAGCGTCGATGCCTCGTATGTCGACCTTGCCGAGATTGATCATGGTCCAGCGGAATTGCTGTCCCTTGGGGTAGGCGATGATTTTGTTGGTCACGAGATTGTAGTAAGCGTCTACCTTGAAGTCTAGGGTGTGGAGCCACGGCTTTTGCGGTGCGAGCTGGTACTGCAGACCCACGTTGTACTGGGTGGTGTGCTCAGGGTCGAGCTTGACATTGCCTATCTCGGTGTAGTATAGATCGTTGAAGGTGGGTAGGCGAAAGCTTTGCTTATAAAATGCGTTAAGTCGTAGATCAACCGCCTCCCACGGCTTGACCGATAGGATGGCTGCGGGGGTGAGCTTGCGAAAGAGGGGAGCCCGTGTGAGTAGCTTCGCTTTGTCCTGAGCTAGCGTGCCGAGGAGGCTGACCTGCGCATTGATCCAATCGTTGGTATAGGTCGAGGCGAGGGCGAGCAGGTGGGTGAAGCGGTGCGGGTAGACGAAGTCGTAGAGATTGGCATCGAGCTTGTTCCACTGCAGATCATAGGCGGCGGAGAGGTACCAGTGGTCGATCAACTGAAAGGCTGAGGCAACCGAACCGTATAGCTCTTGCTGCTGGTAGAGGTTGTCCACCTTGAAGGCGGCTGTCGGCTCGCTGCGCACGAAGTGGGTCTGGTAGTAGGCATACTTGGCGATGGCGTGTAGACGTATGCGGTCGCTGAGTTGCTGCTCGTAGGTGGTCTGGACGAAGCTGTTGTTGTCCCAGAGGCGCTCACCACGACGCCACACATTATTGACGATAGTGCCGGGTATGCCTCGCTCGCTGTTGTAGTTGTAGAGCTTGACGAGCATCTGCCCGTCGGGGAGACCGATGTGGAGATTGCCCTCAAGTCGTGTGGCATTGATGTCTCCATTGTGCCGGACGGCTGTGGTGTCGTAGGCTATCTCGTGGGTGAGGGGAAGGACTTTCTTGTACCTAAACTTGTACTTGCCGCTACTCTTGATCCACTCCGCATTGAAGGACATGGTGACCCTAGGCTCTAGGCGGTGCTCGATCAGTATGGCGGGGTTGAAGAGGTCGAAGGAGCCAGTCCGTAGAGTTGCTCTCAGATTGGTCTGCGCACCATCGGTAAAGGTAGGCTTGCGTGTCTGCAGGTAGACGGTACCGCTAGAGCCAAAGTCTTTGGCAGGCTGGAGGTAGCTACCCTTTTGCCCATTGAAGACCTGTATCGCCTCCATATTGTCGAGGGAGTACTGGCCGAGGTCTATCTGTCCATTCTGCGCATTGCTCAGCTCGACCCCATCGTAGAAGACACCGACGTGGTGGGTGCCCATGCTGCGGATATTGACCGTCTTGAGTCCACCGACTCCGCCGAAGTCCTTGACCTGAACGCCCGAGAAGGAGCGGAGCGCATCGGCTATGGAGAAGGCACTGAGCGCTTTGAGCTCTTGCCCTGAGAGTTGCTGTGCGGGTATGACGCCGCGCTTGTAGTCTGGCTCGCGGGGAGCTCGCACCACGACGGTCTCTAATAGATGCGTCTGTACGGTGTCGTGTGGGGAGGGTTGCTGCGCACATAGCTGAGGTGTGGTGGCGCAGAGGAGGAGTAGAGAGAGGATGAGAGTAGCCATCGGGATAGAAGTCCTAGATGTAAAAAGAGTAGGGGCGAACTCCCTAAGAGTCCGCCCCTACGTAGCTGTCTAACGGACAGAGATGGGCACCTAGTCGTGTGCCTTGTGCTGTCTGCTTACTTCTTTACGAATGCAATGCTATTGGGCAACATACCCGTGCGGGTGGTCTGCCACTTGAGCTTGCCATCGGGGGTGTAGCAGTATAGCGTACCACTAGAGCGATAGTCCTTGGCGTCCATAATGTAGATGTCGCCTGAAGCGGGGTGGATGGCGAGACCGTAAGCGGTCTGAATGTTGGCATCCGTACCGTCGGTGATGAAGCTCTCGGCGAGAGGCTTAGCAGCGTTGATGTCTACAAGACCGAAGCCTATCTTCATCTTCTGAGCTGCACTATCCCAGACGCTGCTGTAGTAGTAGAGCTTGTCACCGTAGAAGGCCATCTGAGCGCAAGGCATATTGAGCGAGTCGAGCTTTGACACCTTTTGCGTAGCTGGATCTAGGTCTATGTAGTAGAGGTTCGAGGGCACGTTGCCGTAGTTACCACGAGAGGTGACCCATAGTCTACCGTTGTGGTCCATTCTGAGGCGGTGGAGGTTCATACCGACCTCAATCTTGTCTACTTCGGTGAAGCTCTTAAGGTCAATGACTGATAGGGTGCGCTCATAGTTTGGCTTCATGTAGCCACCAGAGTTAGCGACGTATAGTCTTTCGCCCTTGATAACCATCTCCTCAGGCTGGTAGCCTACGACGACTTGCCCTGTGATAGCGAGCGTGTTGAGGTTGACACGGTAGACGGCGCCACGGACTTGCCCCTTAGCGTCTCGTGTGCTCGTGCTGACGTAGCTAGAGACGTAAGCGTTGTCACTATCGAAGCAGATGTAGCGACAGTTGGGGATGTCCACCTGACCGATGCGCTTACCGCTCTGAGCATCGAGGACCTCTACTTTGTTAGAGCTGTTGATGACTGCGTATAGCCTAGAGCCGTAGATCTGCAGATCGTTGCCTGTGTCGCCAAGCTCCTTGACGACGTTAGGATTGATCGTAGCGTAGATGTTTCGGGTGTAGGTGCCACTAACGAGGTTCATGTAGTCCAGCGAACTGTTGTTTGCCTGGAAGTTACCCTCGTTGAGCAGGTAGAAGCCAGTGATACCACCGCTGACCTGCGAACTGTTTGCGATTACTTCGGAGTCGGAAGGTACGACAGGGTCGTCCTCGCGACAAGAGTTGAGAAGTCCTAGACTGAGGATACAGAGTAGGAGTAGATTGCGATACAAGTGATTCATAATTGATTAGTTTGGGGTTATTTGCTTGCAAATATAGTGAAACGAATTGGAGCTGGAGCCTTTGGGTATACTAAAGGCTTCCAGCCAGTGTGCAGATAATCCGTATGGCATCTGCAAAGGGGGCTAGAGCGCTGGCTCTCTGCTGCCAGAAGCTTGCGTATTGCTTGCTGTGGTCTTGGCTCGTGAGTGGGGTGTCGCTGACGATGCGTAGGCTGACGAGTGGCGTATGATATAGGTAAGCTGTCTGAGCGATGGCGGCGCTCTCCATATCGACTGCGACGAGGTCGGGGTATTGCTGTGCGAAGGCTCTCAAGTGATCGGCATCGGGGATGAAGGTGTCGCCACAGAGGAGCAACCCTTCGTGAAGTGGTATGCGTAGTTGCTTAGCCACAGTTGACATGGCTGTCACATCTGCTGAATATTGTGCGGGCATGCCCTGTACTTGTCCACGCTCGTTGCCTTTGCCACACCATACATCGTGATAGCGGTAAGCTGTCGAGAGGCAGAGGTCGCCGACCTGCGCTCCTGCGTAAAGCCCTCCCGACACACCGACATTGACTAATAGCTGGGGCTGGTAGCGCACTATCGCTAGCTGTGTGGCAAGCGCTGCGTGAACCTTGCCGATGCCTGTCTCAAGGAGGTGAAAGGTCCACTCCGTCTGATGCCCTTCTATTCGTAAAGTGTAGCGATAACTGGCAAAAGGTGCCTCCTCAACCAAAGTACGCTCCACTAGCTTCACGGCGGGAGCTAGAGTCTCTATAGCAGAGTGTATCGCCATGCGCTCTTTACTCATGGCGCATAGCAGGACAATGGAGGGGAACATGCGACTAGCTCTTGATCAGAACTTGATGATCTTGGGCTGATTGACTGGTTGGGTGGTGGGCTCGGCGCCTTCCTGTGTCGGATCTACGCTGGGGAGCTCCTCTACGTCTGCGCTAGGCGTTCTAGTTGGCGTGGAGCGCTGAGCAACCTTTGAGGTGTCCAACGTTTGCGACATAGCAGGTGTCTGGTTGCCGTACTTATACTTAGCACGTCGCTCCTCCACCTCTGAGTAGCTGTGGTTCTTAGCGGGCTCCTCGTCGAGGTAGTCGATCAGGTCGTCACGATCTAGCTCGTCGTCGGTCAGCACGATAGGCACGAAGGTGGGCAGAGAGCTACGAGGCTCAAGGTCGAACTCGGAGTAATACTGGTTGAGTAGCTTGTTTTGCTCCTTCTCGATCTCCGTCTGGCGCACATAGTCCTCTACATCCATAGCGGTCATAGGCATATGCGCCTCCTTTTGGAAGCCTGAAGCGATGATGACGACCATCACTTTGTTGCCTAGCTCCTCGTTGAAGGCGTGACCTGACTTGTTGTTCTGCAGATTGCGGATGGAGGAGGTGAGCTTCTTGATCTCGTCCATTTCGTCGGTCGTCAACGCGTCGGACGGGTCGTAGAAGATAGCGAGCTGTAGCCTCGTCGCCGTGGTGATGTCGTCGTTGTTGAGTAGCGGAGAGCGCAGTGCTGAGTCGATAGCCTTGCTCACACGGTCGGGTCCCTCGCCGTAGCCGATGCTGATGTGTGCGATGCCTCCGTCCTTGAGCGTGGTGCGTACGTCGGCGAAGTCTTGGTTCATCTCCATCTCGTTGGTGATGACCATGGTGATGGCGCGAACGGCATTGGCTAGGATCTCGTTTGCTTTGTTGAGAGACTCGTCCCAGGGTAGCTCTCCGTAGACTTGGTTGATGTTTTCGTTGGCAATGATAACCAGTGAGTCCACCTCTTGGCGCATGCGCTCGGCACCTTGCGCAGCTTTGATCATACGCTGTCTCTCCTCACGGACGAAAGGCATGAAGATAAAGCCGACCGTGAGCAGTCCCATGTCACGAGCTATCTTCGCAATGACAGGCGCAGCGCCAGTACCTGTGCCACCTCCCATACCAGCACAGATGAATACCATCTGGGTCTCGTTGTCATCAAGGAGGGAGTGGATGAGCTCTCGGTCTTCTAGGGCGGCCTCTTCGCCGACCTCAATCTTACTTCCTGCGCCCAGTCCCTGGGTTAGCTTCTGTCCGATGACGGCTACATCTTTTAGCCCACTCTTGGCGAGGTCTTGCTCATCTGTGTTGAGGAGCAGATAGGATACCCCTTGGAGTCCAGAAGCGTGAATGTGCTTGACGGCATTGCCTCCAGCACCACCTACGCCGATCACCTTGATCAGCTTTTTCTGAGCAACCGCTTTGTTGTATTTGAAGTTGACGAGCTTGTCTGCGTTATCCATTTGTCGAAAGAGGTAAGAGGTTAGATAAAATGGGAGAGAGGGTGGGACTGACTAGTGAATGTCGTCGGTCAGCACATCCTTAATCGTGGAGAACCAATTGAAGGACTTCTTCCGCTTGGCACTCTTATGCTCCCGCTTTGTGGCTTTGCGAGGCTGATCAATGTCGGGCAGGTCAAAGAGAGATGTCTGAGGTTGCTGCTGGGGCTGCTCCTCGATAGTCTCTTGAGGTGTAGCAGTGCTATGATCCTCTTCGTGAGCTTCCACAGGCTGGCTGGCTTGTACCGTGGCTTGTGACGCTGGTGTGGCGACCTTGCTTGACGTAACGGGGGTACTCTGAGGTGCATCAAAGGAGCCGATGCAGTTGACCTCTGCACGATAGATGAGTCCTGCACAACCAGCGTAGTCTACATCTCCAGAGAGAGGCGTATCGCCCTTGTAAACCTTATCGTTGAACTCACGAGCTAGCGAGACAAACTTGCTCTCGCCCTGTAGGTAGTTCACGAAGCCTGTCATCAGAGCGCCTTGTCCCGCTAAGACAATGCCAGAGCCCAGCCGCGCACCAGCCTCGAAGTCGTCGATGACACGGAG
>NZ_CAMYEZ010000123.1 GCF_947254915.1 uncultured Porphyromonas sp.
GTAACCTTTGATACAACGGACGCCCTCCGACTCGACACTCCCGTGCGTCCCTACAGCGGGTTACTCGTCACGCTTTGACACAACGGATGCCGTAACCTTTGATACAACGGACGCCCTCCCGCTAGACACTCCCGTGCGTCCCTACAGCGGGCTACACGTCACGCTTTGATACAACGGATGCCGTAACCTTTGATACAACGGACGTACAGATCGTGCGTCCCTACAGCGGGCTACACGTCTCAGCGTGTGACAACGGATGCCGTAACCTTTGACACAACGGATGCCGTAACCTTTGATACAACGGATGCCGTAACCTTTGATACAACGGACGCACAGATCGTGCGTCCCTACAAAGGGCTACACGTCAATGAGGGCTACACGTCTCGGTAGGAAATGGGAAAGCGCCAGGGAGGAAATGAAAACTTCCCACGGAGGGGCGAAATAAAAGTTCGGAAGAATGAAATGAAACTTCGGAAGAAAGATTTTGAAGTTCGGAAGAATTTTTGATTTCCTCGGGGGCGGATTTTCGTTTTTTACGGAGTTTTTTTTGATTTCCTCGGGGGGAGGGGATATTAGAAGATAGAGACGAGAGTGGGCCCCTAGTGGCGCTAGTAGCACTCGTGAGACTGCTGCAACAGTCTCCTCAGAGAGTACAGAAGCAGGCTCCCTGGTAGTCCCAGAGAGCCTGCCTTTGCATTTACCGTCTAGCTCTACCCTGAGAGCTAGTGCGGGTTTAGGTCGCTCTAATTAGAAGCGATAGCCTAGACCTACGTATAGATTCATATTGTAGACCTCGCCCACCTCTCTGAAGCAGGTGTTGAGCAAGCCACGCTCGAAGCCTAGATTGATGCCAACCTGACGATACTCTAAGGCTCCCTGCACGCCGAGACCAAGATCGAAGGGCTTGAGTTCTTTTCCTACAGCTTTATAAGGGTCTGATGTTGTCTCTCTAGCATTTGTGTCGTTGTAGTCGTAAGAGGGATAGTCATCACGTATACGGTCATTACTTATGTCTGTCCGGGCGATACGCTTTGCTGAGAATCCATAGGATAGCCAAGGGCCTGCTTGTAGCGAAAGTGTCATCTCCGAAGAGATAGGCACGCGATACCCGAGATGTAGTGGCATCTCAATGTTGTGGAGCCAAAGGGTGTTTGATGTCTTTGAGGTGATGACAGGAGTCTCATCGCGCCTATTTCCTCTCATCTCCGAGATGTCTACACGTCTGAAGCCACGACTGAGGAAATAGAGCCCAGGGTTGAAGTAAAAGCCTTTTTGGAGGTCTAGCTCAACGCCTAGACCAATACGATAACCAGCCAGCCAGTCAACGTTTATGGGGAGGACATCCCCCTTAGACTCACGGGAGGCTAGGCTAAGCCATTGCTGTGAGAGGTTTAAGCCAGCCTCTACCTTGACAGAGGGGCGCATCTGAGCTGTAGCTAGCGTGGCAGCTGCGAGCAGTGTGAAGAGTGATAGAATTACCTTCTTCATAGTAAACAGGGTTTGTATGATACAGAAGGGCGACCCGCTCACAAGTTGAGTAGGTCGCCCCATAAGCTTCATGAGAGAAGTCGATTTAGGTTGCTACAGCTTAGAAGCGATAGCCTAGACCTACGTAGAAGTTCATGTTGTTGACCTTCATCTTCTCCACTGCGGAGGTGTTGAGTAGGCCATACTCAAAGCCTAGGTTGATACCGAACTGCTGATACTCAAAGCCTGCCTGCATACCGACACCTAGGTCGAAGGGCTTGAGAGCCTTGTTCTTATAGGGGCTATTCTCACCCTTATTGACAGTTTCATCAGTCTTAGCTGCAAACTCTCTAGCCTTATCAGCTATCGTCCCCTCACCAGTTATGGTAGTCTTCTGAGTTGTTTTACCAAGGAACCCGTAAGAGAACCAAGGACCAGCCTGGATAGAGACAGCCATATCAGGGGTTAGTGCTGCACGGTATCCTACATGTACAGGAATCTCAACGTTGTGTAGCCACGTAGTGTGAGCGACCTTAGCAGAGTACCCAACTATCTCAGGAGTCTCAATAGTGCTCTTAGAGCCACGGCTGAGGAAGTATACGCCAGGATTGACGTAGAAGCCGTCTGTGATGCCGAACTCGACACCGACACCAGCGCGGTAGCCGATCATCATCTTACCATCGGTTGACTTGTCGCCGACCTTAGTCGTCTGGTTAGCGAAGTTAGCACCAGCCTCTACCTTGATAGCTGGGCGCATCTGTGCTGTAGCTAGCGTAGTAGCTGCGAGCATCGTGACGATTGCGAGAATTACTTTCTTCATTGTTCAATTGATTGGTTATAGGTTAGTTAATTTAGTGTCTAATCTTGCGGAAGTCCTACCCCATGCTACGCCAAATACGCTTATCTAGCCGTACGAAAGCAACCTTCCACTGGCAAATATACATAAAAAGGTTGACAACGCAAGCCCCCCCTGCTTCTGCACATCTCACAAGCAACTCGCTATAGTAACGCACAGACCGTGAAAGAGTCGATGATCCCGGAGGTTTCGGAGCAAAAAAAGAGACGACCACACGGATTGCTCCACGTGGTCGTCAGACGTTGGCGCCTTACTTCGCTATGCTAGGCGAAGCGAGGGCGTGTACTATAGATTGGGATTGACCGTGTGCCAGTCAGCGACAGCGGGGATGATTCCCATCTGTATGATCTGATCGCGCATAGCCTGTAGGTGCTCGTAGCTCTTGTCGAGAGCTGCCTCTTCGTCAGGTAGCCCCTTGACCTCCTTATAAGCTACGCCGTCACGTGTGATGGTGGTCTCACGAGCCATCATCACATTCTTGTAGCGACTGTCACGGACGAAGCAACCAGCTGGCCAGCGGAAGGGCTCGCCACCCATAGCCGCACGTATCATCTCGATGGAGACGTAGGCTGGGCTCTGGAAGCTAGAGCGACCACGCAGAGCGATGATGTTGGCACCGCCCTTGATGACGCGCTGCTGGAGTGCAGCCCAGTCGTCGTGTGTCAGCCGGTCTGTGCCGATGAGGTCTGTGAGCGGGGTGCCGTCAACACGAGCGGTGCTGGCGAAGACAGCCATCTGCTCACCGTGCCCTCCATAGGTACGGGTATTGGTTACCTGGCTCTGCTGGAGACCAAAGTGCTTGGCGAGCTCGCTCTGCAGACGTGTGCTATCGAGCGCTGCCAGGGTGGTCACCTGCGAAGGCTTTAGCCCTGAGTGAATGAGCGTGACGAGACCGGTGATGTCTGCGGGGTTGAAGATGATGACCACGTGGTGCACGTCGGGGCAGTACTTCTTGATGTTGCGTCCTAGCTCAGCAGCGATCTCAGAGTTCCCCTTGAGTAGGTCTTCGCGGGTCATGCCCTCCTTGCGAGGCGCACCGCCCGATGAGACGATATACTTAGCCCCTCGGAGAGCCTCAGCGATGTCTGAGGTGAAGGTTAGGTTTAGCCCCTCGAAGCCACAGTGGCGCATCTCCTCCCAGACGCCTTCGAGTCCCTTGGCAAAGGGGTCGTATAGGCAGATGTTTGGAGTAAGGTGCATCATGGCAGCGGTCTGCGCCATGTTTGATCCGATCATACCGGCAGCGCCGATGAGGACCAGTTTGTCTTGCGTTACAAAGTTCATAGTGTTTATTGAGTCTGTGTTGAAATTGTATGCTTATTGCGTTGCGCCCCTAGATAATAAAGAAGAGAGACTGGGAGGAAAGCTTTGCGACCCTACAGGTCTGACTGCTCACACCCCCAATCTCTCCACTAAGCTATCGCTACTACGGGTTTGCGCTTATCGGCTTATGCCTCGTAGCGACGTGCGATCTCCTTCCAGTCAATGATAGACCAGAGGTCCTTGACGTGATCGGCGCGGCGGTTCTGATAAGTGAGGTAGTAAGCGTGCTCCCATACGTCGAAGCACATCAGTGGCTTGAGGCCCTTGCGTAGAGGGTTGCCAGCGTTAGGCTCCTTCTCGATAGAGAGCTTGCCCTGGTCATCGCTAGCTAGCCAAGCCCAGCCTGAACCAAAGAGTGAGGTGCAGGCATCGTTGAAGGCTGTCTGGAAAGCTTCAAAGCTACCGAAGTCTCGCTTGATAGCGTCAGCGAGCTTGCCCTCGGGATGCCCACCAGCGTTTGGAGCGAACTGTAGGAAGTACATATTGTGATTCATCACCTGGCCAGCCTGATTGTAGAGCTTGCCCTCCGCCTTGCGAACGATCTCCTCGAGAGAGGCGTCCTTAAGGTCAGAGTCGGGCAGGAGCTTATTGAGCGTGTCGACATAGCCCTTGAGGTGCTTGCCGTGGTGATACTGAATCGTCTCAGCGCTGATTACTGGCTCGAGCGCATTGTTTGCATAGGGGAGCTTTATTAGTTCGTGTGTCATATTGCTTTATCTGTTTACTTTAAGTGTGACATGAGCAGCTCTAGGTCTTAGCCTAGACTGCGTCACAAAGGTATACAAAACGAACCACAAAAACAAGCCCCCACAGGAGGCAGGGCTGACGCATTATAGACACTCTGCTAGGAGTTGCCTAGGACGATAACCGAGGAAATTCCAAATAGCTCCGTGGGAAACAGGAATCCTTCACCGAGGCGCAAAGTAAAACTTCGGAAGAATGAAATCAAACTTCGGAAGAATGAAATCAAAGTTCGGAAGAGTTTTTCCGTCCCTCACTGAAAAGTAAAAGATTTCCACGGAGGAATTCACGATTTCCTCCGTAGAGACTAGTTCATTTGTTTAATGGTCGCAGGACAGAATCAGAGGGCAGCCTCCTTGAGGCGCTCGGTATTCTCAGCAACGATGAGCGCGTCAATGATCGGCTGCAAGTCGCCACCGAGGACACCTGGCAGGTTATGCACGGTCAGACCAATGCGGTGATCGGTGACACGACCCTGAGGGAAGTTGTAGGTGCGGATCTTTGCCGAGCGGTCGCCCGTCGAGACCATCGTCTTACGACGTGAGGCGATCTCGTCGATATACTTCTGATGCTCCTTGTCGTAGATGAAAGTGCGAAGGCGTGAGAGGGCACGCTCCTTGTTCTTCGGCTGGTCGCGCGTCTCGGTACACTCGATCGTGATGTCCTCCACGACACCCGTATTGGGGTTGCGCCACGGATAGTGCAGACGCACGCCCGACTCCACCTTGTTGACGTTCTGTCCTCCAGCACCACTAGAGCGGAAAGTGTCCCACTTGATCTCACCCTCGTTGATGTTTACCTCAAACTTGTCCGCCTCAGGCAGTACCGCCACGGTCGCTGCCGAGGTGTGGATACGTCCTTGCGTCTCCGTCTGCGGGACACGCTGCACACGGTGCACGCCACTCTCATACTTGAGCGTTCCATAGACACCCGAGCCTGTGACATTGAGGACGATCTCTTTGTAACCTCCCGTACCGCCCTCAGTGTAGCTACTGACGGTGACGTTCCACCCCTTGGTCTCGCAGTAGCGCGAGTACATACGGAAGAGATCTCCCGCAAAGAGCGCAGCTTCGTCACCGCCCGTCCCAGCGCGTAACTCTAGGATAGCGTTCTTGTCGTCCTCAGGGTCGTTCGGTAGGAGGAGTAGCTTGATCTCTTCCTCCATCTTAGGGATCTCCTCCTTAGCCTCAGCAAGTAGTTCGCGAGCCATAGCCTTTAGCTCCTCATCGCTGTCGCTGTCCTGGAGGGTGCTCTCGGCCTCCTCCTGCTGGGTCAGGAGTTGCTTGTACTGTGCCCCAGCCTTGAGGATCTCTCCGAGGTGCGTGTACTCCTTGCTCAGGGTGGCAAAGCGCCTACCGTCGGCAATGACGCTAGGGTCTGTGATCAAAGTCTCTAGCTCCTCGTGGCGCGCCACTAGAGCTTCTATGCGGTTGAGTAAATCGTTCATATAGGTCTGCTAAGTGATGTAAGGGGTGGGTCAAAGACTATCGCTCTACCGTGCCAAAGGGCGTAACGAGTGTCAGGCGATTCTGGTCTGCCGACTCGACACGGCCGATGACCTGCGCGTCAACGTTGAAGTGTCGTGCCACAGCGATGGCCTCCTCGGCCTGCTCTGCGGGCAAGTATGCCTCTAGGCGGTGCCCCATGTTGAAGACTTGGTACAGCTCCGCAGCGTCGGCGCCACTCTCCTCGGCAATCATCTGGAAAAGCGGCGGGATGGGGAGCAGGTTGTCCTTGATAATGTGCTTGTTCGTGACGAAGTTCATCACCTTCGTCTGAGCGCCTCCAGTACAGTGGATCAGTCCGTGGAT
>NZ_CAMYEZ010000124.1 GCF_947254915.1 uncultured Porphyromonas sp.
GAGAGAGAGAGTATATCTCTATGTATAAGCATCATTACCCTCAGCCTGATAAACAAATGTTAAGACGTTTGTTTGCCTTCGGTGGTGCATCCTTGCGTGTTTTCCCTCTTGTCGCACCCATTCCACCACCACCTCTCCTTCTATTGGCCATCCAGTAGAGGCTCCTCTGCTTGTCCCCATCGATAGGCAAGCTAGATACGCTCTCTACGAGCCGTGACACCCTATATCCATACACCCTTTCGCCCACTGAGTGGTAGCTTGTCGTAGGGTACCCATCTGACAGGCTCTTGACACGAGTCTTCTGGTCATAGCTTGCTACCGTGCTCAGCTTGAGATATTGAAAGGTCGGGGTTGTCTTCACACGTTTATTTTTTTTCTTCAGCTTCTTCGTCTGACGTAAGCCTGCTCCTAGCATAGATACTAGGAGTGGGTGGCTCGTCGAGAACCAATTTTCTGGATCTCTTGGCGTGCGGACTCTCCGATGAGTTGTCTCAGAGAGAGCTCAGACAAAGGGCTTCCTACGGTCATCGTGACTATACAATAGTTGTGATGACCTCTCTTGACGGCACTATAATGAGACTGTTGCAAAAGTCAACAGTCTCACAATCTTGCTTGCAAGATTGTCTAGACTTTGCAGAAAGGATGAAGCGCAAGGCGCTGAGGGTGAGGTCTGAAGGGAGCATACCTCCGTATGTGACCGAAGCCGAATCCCGAAAGCAACACAGCGATTCGCCTTTATGCAATAGTCTCACAATGTAGCACTTGACTAGTATCAACAAAGCTGTTATGACACGAATCCTATTTATACCTATCCTCCTAGCACTCTGGAGTCTCTCTGTGAGAGCACAGCAACTGGGTCTACAGACAAATGCTCTCTACTGGGCAACAACGACCCCCAACGTAGGCGTCACCCTAGGTGTCGGAGACCACTGGAGCCTTAGCTTACATGCGGGGTGGAATCCTTGGCGGTTCAAATCCTATGATCATCCCGAGAGTGGCGAGCGCGTTCACCCCAAGATGTTTCACTGGACGCTGATGCCCGAGGCTAAGTATTGGTTTTGCCGACGCTTTGAGTATTGGAACCTAGGACTTCATACCATCGCCACACAGTATAATGTGGGTGGTTTGAGGTTTATCAAGCCCTTGGCCGATTATCGCTATCAGGGGTACGGCGTAGGTGCTGGTGTGAGTGCAGGCTATCAGTGGCCCCTCGGAGATCGCTGGGGTGTAGAGCTCTCCATAGGCGTGGGCTATCTCTTTATGAAGTATGATAAGTATCGGTGCTGGCAGTGTGGCGATCGTGAGGGTAGCTACATGCGTCATTATGTAGGCCCTACGAAGGCAACGATAGACCTTATTTATTATATCCGCTAACTAGATCAAAGAGTACATTATGTCAAGCAAATCATCGCATAGTCCTCTACGGTACTGTATGAGGAGTAAGAGTAGTATAGACGCTCTCGTTGACGAAGCCTCCAAGGAGAGGCGTACGCTCTTGTGGCTATACGCTACATACCTAGCTACTGTCAGCATCTTGATCCTTTTGATCTTTTCGCCGGTTATCTTGTCAGCCCAGAGTAGACCGACTGCTATAGACAAGCCTCTTGCCGACTCCATCCTAAGCAGAGAGCAGAGCGTGCGGGTGGTCACAGACAGCGTGACTGTCTCCTCGGCTATGCGGAGGCATCGTAAGTCAGTAGCCGATGGACTACATATAGTTGATATGGAGACCTCTTATAGTGCTGATGGATCGGCACTGATTGTCTCCTTTCTAGCACGTTATGGTGAGCGGGTCGTCTCTTCTCGTGAGGCACTCCTCGTGACCCCCATTTATGTACAGCCTGAGGCGCTAGGCGAGGTACGTCTGCCTCAGCTACGGATCAATGGTCGTAAGCGGGCGAGAGCGTATCGTCGTGAGGTTACTTTTTGGAGCCATCAAGAGTATGAGGAGCATAAGCCACTCCTCGTTGCTACCATCGCTACGCCACGCAATGCGCTAGATACAATGAGTAATCGTGTCAGATATAGCTATCGTATGCCATTGGCTAACTATAGGAAGGGCGGTAGCCTGCGTCTAGACCTTGAGGTGGAGAATTGCTGTAAGCTCTACCCCGTAGCTAGTAAGGAGTACGCAATAGCACCTCACCAGATGCCAGCGCCCGACACGGTGCGTATTGTTCAGACCGTCTCTGACACCGTGCGTATAGAGGCTCCCAAGCCACTAGAGGTAGCACGCCCAGACCTCTACGCTTCCAATGTCTCTTTCATCAGACCAGCCAAGGAAGTGGTCAAGGTGCGTAGCCAAAGCCTTTCTGTACGCATTGCCTTTGAGGTGGCTAAGTCGGAGATCTTGCCTGACTTTGCTAATAATCGTACGGAGCTGACACGTGTGGATCGTGAGATACGTCCTCTCCTGACAGACCATGATAGTACCTATACGGTACGTGAGGCTAGCATCTATGGCTTCGCCTCTCCCGAGGGTGGATACGAGTATAATCGCTCCCTCTCCGAGTCTCGAGCTTATGGCTTTAGAAACTATCTAGAGCGTATCTACGGTATGTCTCGTATCCCCACCTTTGAGGTACAGGGACGTGGTGAGGACTGGGAGGGACTCCGCAAGCTCATCACCGAGTCGTCACTGAGAGAGCGCGATGAGATACTCCGTATCATAGATCGTGAGAGTCTCAGCTACGATGCTCGTGACCAACAGCTCAAGCGCCTCCGTGGGGGACGAACCTATAAGACCTTGCTGGGAGAGATCTATCCCCTCCTGCGTCGTATCGATATGACCCTACAGTATGGCGTACGAGACTTCGAGCAGCGTGAGGTAGCTACGATTATTGACTCCCGTCCGCAAGACCTCTCACAGCGAGAGATCTATGACCTAGCTCATACACGCAATAGCGATGCTGTGGCTCGTACGCAGCGGAGCAACTATGGTCGTGAGTATGATATAGCTGCCCGCTACTTCCCGAAGGATCCGATTGCTCAGATCAACGCCTCCTCAGCTGCTCTCATACGTGGGGAGCTAGAGATAGCACATCTATACCTCGAGCGTGTAGCACAGGATCCACGTGCGTACAACAACCTAGGCGTCTATCACTGGATGCGTCAGGAGTATGACCAGGCTGCTGACTACTTCCGTCGGGTTCCTCAAGAGAGTCAAGAGATGGCACAGCGCAACCTCACGCAAATGCTCCAAGAGCAGCAGCGAGAGGCACTGCAGAAGCAGAATAAAGCAGCGTCTGGGGCTACCAAGTCTACGACGACACGCTAAGAAAGCAGTACATCATGGTATATAGAAGCATACCTTTACGAGCTAAGCTAGTCACCCACTGTAGCGCCTCGCTAAGCGTCTTTTTCAGACGTATCATACGCCTGGCAGTAGGTCGCTACGGGGTGACAGCTATGCTCTTGCTGAGCCTGGTGGGGTTGACCAGCTGTGATATGGACGACCCGCAAGACCTCTGCTGCAAGCGTGTAGACCTGATCTATCGCTACGTCCCCTCTCCATCTCAAGGTGACCAGTACCAGCAGAAGATACGAGGCGGTATGAGACACTTCCTCTATAGTGGGGATAGTATCTACCTCCGTGAGGTGTATGCGGTGAGATCCAATCCACAGTACGTTCGCTTGGCAAATCTATTGCCAGGTACTTATATGATGCTGACCGTAGCCAATAGTTCGCCAGCAGGGACACTGCTGGAGCACCTGCATCCAGGCGCTACGTTAGGCGAGGCGCAGCTACGTCTAGCCAAGGCGCTAGAACAGACAGCTGGTCTCTATCAGAGTAGTGAGGAGCTCTTTTACAATCTGCGCACCTTCCACACCAACGGAGATACGCCTATCCGCTATTACTGCGACCTATCCAATGTGCATTGTCATCTGCAGGTACAGGTAGAGTGGGAGGATACCCCCAAGCATCTCAGCGGAGCTTACGAGTTACGTGCTAGTCGTATAGCAGCGGCTTACGACCTAGGCAGGTGGTATGGCGATCCCATCGTGATAGCGCGGGGCAATGCGCATACGCCGACCGAGTCTACGCTGACCGATGTGGTGCATCACTTCCCCACAGAGCGGGGCGAGATGATCACGCATCGGCAGGAGCGTCAGCTCTTTGATATGAAGCTCTACTACGACCTCATCTCGCTACGCTATCGTGATGATGCGGTACCCATCTTACGCCTCTACTATCAGGGCAAGCCCGTCACCACCGAGATAGATCTGAGCAAGGCATTTAAGGAGTGGCGCTGGTACCCCGATCGGATACCAGCTCAGCTCTTCCGCATCAAGATCTTGATCCATCCCGATGGCAGTGTCACCGTGAGCCAATGGCCCTCCGTTGATGTGCTAGACTGGGTCGATGGAGGCACGCTGGGAGTGGGGAGTTAGCTTTTGGCTTTTGGCTTTTGGCCGTTAGCTTTTAGCCAGCCAACCGCTAACAGCCAACAGCCAACAGCTAACCGCCAACCGCCAACAGCCAATAGCCAACAGCCAATCACCAAGAAACCAAAGTAGGAGCACGAAGCTCCTAGCATATAAACAACTAATTAAACCAACACTTTTATGAACAACAAAATCAAAGCACTCCTCATCATTGGAGTTCTAGCGCTAGTTGCTCTCACGAGTAGCTGCAAGTCTGACAACAAGGCACCTAAGGGGGATCAGCTCGCTGAGACCTACCAGGGGAAGCCTGGTACCTTTACGATCCGCTTCTCTGTACCCTCAGGCGATCCAGTTAAGTACAACCTACGTATGACACAGGATGCGAGAGAGTACAGCATCGACAAGGTAACCCTCTACATCTTTGAGAATGACAAGCTAGCACTTGATCCTATCTCCATCAGCAACCCCAGTCTAATGGCCGATCCTAACGATCCTACGGCTATGATCTACACCTACACCTCTACGGACAACAGCATTCCTCAGGGGCTTGTCACCATCTATGGTATTGCCAACGAGGAGCTCACAACACAGCTCCATAAGGGCGACAATGTTAGCCAGCTCAAGAATATCATCGCTAAGAAAGAGCAAAAGGCTAATGAGTCCTCCAAGGATGTTGTCAACGGAGACGGTACGAATGGCACTACCGACAAGATCCCTATGGTCGGTGTCAAGAGCGATGTCAACCTCTTCCGACAGGAGGTCACGCTACCTCTAGAGCGTATCGTAGCTCGTATCGACATTAAGAACAATGTTGCCGACAAACTGCTCGAGATTACCGAGGTTTCTCTCCATAATGCCAACTCTAAGAGTCTTCTTGTCGATGACAAGACTTCTAACGTAGCCACAGGAAGCCAGAAAGTGAATGGTGTCACGCCATTCCTCTTCACCGCTGGTGCTGAGCAGAAGGTGCATAACAAGGTTTTCTACCTCTACGAGGGCAACCAAACGTCAGAAGCTGAGGCTACCTATGTCCTCATCAAGGCTAAGTTCCGTGGTACAGAGAAGGAGTACAAGATCCCCTTCTTTGACAAAGCCAAGAACAAGGGTATTGACATCGTCCGCAACACGCTCTATCGTATCGTACTCGGTACCGATCACACAAACGACAACCTTACCTTCCAGCTTGAGGTCGCTGACTGGGATGGCTATGTCAATACGGTAGTTAATTGGGATGCCTTCTCGGTAGCTTTTGATAAAGCAAGCTCTAACGACTTCACTTACGATGCTAAGAAGCACGAGCTCACGGCTCCTAAGACAGCTGCTTCTGCTACCTTTACGACCTCTTGCGCACTGCAAAATGAGACACCTACATTTACTGCAACGGTAGAGGGTACTCACCCTTGGCTTACAGCATCTGTAGAGCATGATGGCAAGATCAAGATCAATGTCAAAGCTGCTGGAGATGCTCCTCGTGGGGGGATTGTCACTGTCAAGTGCTCTACGGATCCACAGTTTGAGTACAAGATCCTAGTCAAGCAGGATAAGAAGGATAATTAATGCGATGCTATAGTTCACCTAGATTAGAACAAGCAAAAGAAGTATGAACAAGATATATCGCGTAGCGAGTGCCACCCTCATGGGGGTACTCTTGCTACTCACCTTGGGGAGCTGCTCTAAGGAGAGCCAGCTCATCCCCGAGGCACAGCCCGAGGCTGGGGCGGGACAGCTCGCCTTCAGCCTGGACAACGATGCGCT
>NZ_CAMYEZ010000125.1 GCF_947254915.1 uncultured Porphyromonas sp.
GCCTTCTATAGGGGGGATACATTCATAATCCTATATTTTAGAGCCTACACCTGACAATAAATAAGGGGGGGCTGTGTGGAGTATCGCTACGTAGCACCATATACTCACGCTATAGCTCCGCTTATATATCTATTGATGTCAATATCTCCCGAGGAAATCAGAAATCCTTAGGGAGCAAACGAAAATTCTCCACCGAGGGGTGAAATAAAACTTCGGAAGAATGAAATGAAAGTTCGGATGAATGAAATGAAACTTCGGAAGAGTTTTTCGCTTCCTCGCTGGATAATCCTAGATTCCTACGGAGGAATTGTCCGATTTCCTCCACCTTTTGAAGTTGTACCACCGAGAGAGACAAAAAGAGACTGCTACATTGCGGTGATGGAGTCCATCGCAATGTAGCAGCCTCTTAGTAGCTGTTTGTCGTCTAGTGTGCTCTTGTCAAAGCGCATACTGAAGCGCCAAGTGGTAACTACGGAAGACTCCCTTCGCTGAGAGGTGCCCGTACGATCAGGAATAATCCCAATGACTGCCCCCTGCCTAATGCTAAAGCCACCACCCCCGATGCCTAGCTCTGAGGGAACCAGGTAGTTGAGGTTGAAGTAGCCATCGCTCATGCCTCCCCAGCCCCAGTTGATGTGAAAGAGACCATTCGCATCATACCCATCACAGACAAATGCGTGGTCACCGCCACTACAGACGATAGGTCGAGCGGCAATCAACTCATTACGTAGTAGCTGCTTCTAGGTAGCCTGCGTATAGTTCGCACGACTCTTGTAGCTCACGCACTTGTCGTAGCGAAAGTGGTCGCGTAAGGCTCTAGCCACGAGTCAAGACCTCTTACAAATCTGGTCAACACTGCGTGCTGAGGAAGCTTTTGTCTAAGCTAACTATCAGTACCACTTGGGTGAAACTCTAGTTTCACCTGTATGAAACTCTAGTTTCTCCGCAGAGAAACTACTCTCAACTCAGCAAGTATCAAGGGATAGTCTGGGAGAAAGCTGTCCGAAGATACCTTTATACAGGTACGCACTCAACTGTGCAACTACCCAGTAGGGGGTAATTTTGCAATTAAATGTCCTTAGCTCGTGTGAGTTGTCTTATCTTTGTGCCTCAATAAAAGAGCAATATATCATCTTAATAATCATAATCTATGCAGTACAGTAAACTACCAATCAGGGCGATGAGCGCACTCTTTGCGACTCTCTGCTCGCTCTCTATGGCGGTGGCTGCGCCTGCAGCTCTTACAGCTGAGCGCACGCTGCCTATCGTATCTACTCATGCCGATGCGCACATCACGGGTCACGTGGTGGACGCTACGACGAAAAAGCACATCGCTGGCGCTACCATCATCATCCAGCAGTACAATGTCTCGGTTACGACCGATGCTTCGGGTCACTACTCCTTCCGCAATCAGAAGCCTGGCAAGCTCACCCTTACGATGCTTGCTGATGGCTATCTGACTCAGGTCAAGGAGGTCACCCTCAAGAAAGGGGAGACGCTAGAGGTTAATTTTGAGGCGATCCTTGATGACACTCAGCTTGAGGAGGTGGTTGTCACAGCAAACCGTCAGCGCACGCTACGTCGCTACGCTCCTACCCTGGTATCGGTGATCGACAGTAAGAGCTTCCAACTCAATAATGCGGTCAACCTTGCGGGTGGTCTTGCCTTCAAGCCTGGTATCCGTGTTGAGAACGATTGCCAGAACTGTGGCTTCAACCAGGTTCGTATCAACGGCCTAGACGGTCGCTACTCGCAGATCTTGATCGATAGCCGTCCCGTCTTCTCCGCACTAGCTGGTGTATATGGTCTAGAGCAGCTCCCCGCTAATATGATAGACCGCGTAGAGGTCGTCCGTGGCGGTGGTTCAGCACTCTACGGTTCTTCAGCTATCGCTGGTGTGGTCAACGTAATCACCAAGGAGCCTACGACCAATAGCTTCTCACTGAGCGAAAACTTCTCACTCATCGGTGGCAAGAAGCCAGACAATACGATTGCTTTCAACGGTACTATCCTCAGCCCTGACCGTGAGATGGGTGCGATGATCTTCGGACAGCATCGTACACGTACAGGTTGGGATGCCAATGGCGATGGCTTCTCCGAGATAGGACAGCTAGAGAGCCGTGCACTCGGTACGCATCTCTTCTTCCGCCTCAACCCCTACAACAAGATTACCGCTGAGATCCACTCCATCCAGGAGAAGCGTCGTGGTGGTGACCACTTCGAGCGTCCTGAGCACGTGGTCGCTGTCGCAGAGAGTGTCGGTCACTCGATCCTAAGCGGTAATCTACGCTACGATGCTCACACAGCAGACTACAAGCACAACTTCCAGCTCTACGCCTCTGGTCAGCGTATCGTCCGCAACAGTTACTACGGTAGTATCGATGAGGACAAGGTGGCTTCGGAGGGACACCCTACACCTAAGGAGGCGTACGGTGACAACTACGGTCTGACTCACGGCAATGTAGCTATGGGCGGTGCTCAGTACACCTACAAGACGGATAGACTCTTCTTCATGCCAGGCAATATCCTCGTCGGTGCTGAGTATCTATACGACCACCTCAACGATGAGATGCCTATCCTCAAGTATCAGAAGCTACCTGACGGCACTTCTCGCGCTCCTGGTCTAGATCAGCGTATTCACAACCTAAGCCAGATCGCTCAGATTGAATGGACGAACAAAGTCTTTACCCTCCTCCTCGGTGGTCGTCTCGATGAGCACTCAGCAATTAGAACTGACAAGGGTGCTATCAAGCCTATCTTCACTCCTCGTGCTACGCTACGCTACAATCCATTCACCTGGATGAACCTCCGTGCTTCCTATGCACAGGGCTTCCGCGCTCCTCAGACCTTCGACGAGGATCTACACGTCGGTGTCGTATCGGGTGAGGCACAGAAGGTTGTCAACGTGAAGGGCCTCAAGCCTGAGTACAGCCACAGCTTCAACCTGAGCAACGATATGTATTTCTCTCACGGAGCTATGCAGGCTAACCTCCTCCTCGAGGGCTTCTTCACACGTCTCAAGGGCGCTTTCAACACACGTCCTATAGAGGAGCGTGATGACTTTACACTCTTTGAGCGCTACAACGCTTCGAACGCTTCGGTCTATGGTGCCAATATCGAGGGTAAGGTTGCTTACAAGCGCTTTACCGTACAGGCTGGCTTTACCATTGCCAAGAGCCTCTGGGATGAGGCTGAGAGCACAGGCGTAGAGCGTTCGCTCATCAAGGGTGAAAACGAGAAGGCTCCTAGCGATATCAATACGCTTGAAAACAATGGCCCAGAGAAGGCTGACGGCTTCCTTACCGATGGCGACGGCAAGTTTGTTAGCTTTGAGCTCAAGAGCCGCAACTTCATGAGGACGCCTATGACTTACGGCTACCTAACGCTAACCTACAACCCTGTCTCTACGCTTAACCTAACCGCTACGTGCAACTATACGGGCTCTATGTTTGCTCCGCACGTTATCGAGTATGGTGCTGAGAGCGCAGTCATAGACGGCAAGCTCGTTGCTGAGGGTAAGCGTGAGGCTGGTGCTAAGGACAAGAGCGGTGCTGCTCCTAAGTGGGGACGCATCGAGAAGACACCTTCATTCTTCGATCTAGGTGCTCGTATCTCTTACGACTTCGACATCTTCACCTCTTCATCTCTGCAACTCTTCCTCGGAGCCAACAACCTACTCAACTCATTCCAAAATGACTTTGACCTAGGTGGCGGACGTGATAGTGGCTATATCTACGGACCTATGCAGCCTCGCACGGTCTATATGGGTATGACGATGAAGTTCTAAGCCCTCCAGACTGAGACTGCGGTCTCAACCTAAGCAAAAGGGTGCAAGCTAGAGAGAAGTCTAGTTTGCACCCTTCTTGGTTTATGCAACAGTGGGGCTAGCGTTGCCGTTGTACCCGCTCGACTAAGCTAGCGATGAGCGCCCCACTATCGGGGTGGGTGGAGAGACAGGGCACGTAGATAAGCTCTTCGCCACCGGCCGCAAGGAATAGATCACGAGCCTCCAGCTGCAGATCCAACTTCGTCTCTAGGCAATCTGAGACAAAGCTAGGACTAAAGAGTACGATGCGACGTACCCCCTGAGCTGCGAGTTCTTGCAGTACACTGACGAGCGTCGGCTGTAGCCAGCACCCATGCCCCATAGCGGAGTGAAAGGTCAGATGAACCCGCTCCTCAGGCACGCCTAGTCTATGGGTCAAAGCTTGTAGCGTATCGACACACTGAGCGTGGTAGTCCCAGCCATGCGTCTGGTCGTACTTCAGATGCGCCTCGGGGATACTATGATAGGAGGCGATGTAGTGGTAGGTACTGTCGCTCGTATTCACATGACTTTGGAGCACTTCAGACAGTTGCTGGATGTAGTGCGGGTCGGTACCCCAAGGAGTCAGCACAGAGGTCTTGTAATGTCCTCCAGTAGGCTTAGGCAGATCCGAGAAATAGGTGATGGCGCTCCCCGCATTACTCCTCGTGTACTGAGGAAAAAGCGGGAGCAGTAGCACCTCCACATCGTCCGTCCCGACAAGCTGGGCAATACGCTCGCCCCACTGAGCACGGCTTGTCTGCGTATAGCGTGGTGTGTAGAGCGTTGGGAGTTGCGTCAGCTGAGCGACTTGCTCTGCGAGTCGCTGCATCTCTGCGGTCAGAGGCATGACCCCATCGGAGAGCGCCAGGAGGCGACGATACCGCTCTGATGAGAAGTGCGTGCGACGAGGCACGATGATGCCACGTACCAGTAGCTGTCGCATCAGATAGGGTACAGAGATGATGTCCCCATCAGTGAGAAACTCCTGTAGGTATCTCCGTACATCCTCCTCGTCAGCTGTCCGTGGAGAGCCCGTATTGGTCAGTAGTATGATCTGCTGTGTCAAGGCTTTATTGCTTGCTAGTGCTGTACAAATCGAAGACTACCACCTCACTATTGGTAAAGAGTCTCATCGCTGGCCCCGCAGCGCCATATCCACTAGAGACGTAGACAGGCGTACCGTATCGCTCAGTGAAGCCGTGCGCTATCGGATAGTAAGCACGCACCAGTAGGGTGAAGGGGAAGATTTGTCCATCGTGTGTATGTCCATAGAGTGCCAAGTCAATGCCGTTGCTTGCGAGGCTGTCTAGCTGTCTCGGCTGGTGCTCGAAGAGAATGCGTGGCAGTCGCTGGCTCTCTTGCGGTATCTGACCAATTAATTCAGAGAGCGTAGCCCGCCCACGCTGCGTATAGTCATCCCGTCCGATGAGCGTCACTGCTCCGCCAGGCGTTGCGATAGAGTCCACGAGGAGCGTTCCCCCGACGAGCTTGATCCAGGCCTTCTTCTTCGCCATGTCGGAGCGATACTCATGATTGCCCAGTACGTAGTAGCAGCCTAGTGGCGGTGTGATCTGCTGCATAATCTCTGGGATGCTGTCTAGATAAGCAGGGTCGGGGTAGTAGTCAAAGATATCCCCACCCACGAGCATCAGGTCAGGCTCGGTCTTTTTGTAAAGCTCCACCAATCGCTCCGCAAAGGGTCGTCCGATCGTTTCGCTAAAGTGAAGGTCCGACACGAAGAGCACCCGCAGATGTTCCCGATCAGCCCCGAGTGGCTTGGTTAGCTCCACTTTATGCTCCACTATGTGCGGTGTCGCAGCCTGCTGGTAGCCATACATCATGAGGATTGCCGAGATCGCTACCGTAGCGAAGAAGAGAACCCACTTAGCTCGCTGGTATCCCCTGTCGCCTAGCCGTGAGCGAACCGTTTGTCCCGTGATGCGCTTGTAGAGTAGTCGTCCTCCATTGATCAGGAGCACTAGGGGTACTATATATAGGAGTACGAAAGCCCACGAGCAGACGAAGACGATGCTAAAGGTGAGTAGCGCTGACGAAAGCTGATGACGCAGCAAAACCACCACAAGGACGAAGAGCAAGTCGGCTAGTAGCACCCCACGCAGCGACCGTCGCCACCAGCCACGAGGCATTGCCTGCCCTCCACGCCACACGAGGTAGAGGATACCTATGAGTTGTATGAAGAGCGTGTAGAGGAGGACGTGCATATTCGGAGGTTTTACGCTAAGGGTGAAGGTTGCTCGCTAGTAGTCCACTTCTTGAAGTAGTAGATAATCATCGACGCCGAGACGACCGTCGCCCAGAG
>NZ_CAMYEZ010000126.1 GCF_947254915.1 uncultured Porphyromonas sp.
AAGAATGAAATGAAAGTTCCGAAGAATTTTTCGTTTCCTCGCTGGATAATCCCGAATATCTACGGAGTAAATTCCCGATTTCCTCCACCTTCCCGATTGCTTTCATAGAGACGTAGATGCAGTCGTCCGCTATAATGCGTCAGCCTTGAGAGGTTAGAGATTAGCAATTAGAGGTTAGAAGCACTACACGCCAAAGGATACGAGAAGGGATCTAACCTCTAAAGTCTAATGCGATACGTGCACCCGCTTGGTGGCGGGTGCCATCGTCAGCCTCTCCTGCACGCGCTCCGTCACAGCCGAGGCTAGCTCCGCGAAGTAGTGACTCATCACCTGGTCACTCTGTGCGGCTATCGGCTCTCCCGCATCGCCAGCCTCGCAGACACTCTGCACGAGTGGCAGCTGCCCCAAGAGCGGGATGTGAAGCTCCTCGGCCAATCGCTTGCCTCCGTCACGACCGAAGATGTAGTACTTATTGTCAGGCAGCTCGGCAGGCGTAAACCATGACATATTCTCCACCAAGCCGAGGATAGGCACATTGACAGGATCCGTCTGGAAGAGGTTGATCCCCTTCATCGCATCAACGAGAGCCACCTCTTGCGGTGTGGTCACCACGATAGCGCCCGTGAGTGGAAGCGTCTGCACCAGCGTCAGAGCGATGTCTCCCGTTCCTGGAGGCATATCGATGAGCAGGTAGTCCAACTCTCCCCAGTGCCCCTCGGTAAGCATCTGCTTGAGCGCATTCGAAGCCATCGTACCACGCCATAGGAGCGCTTGGTTGGGACTCACGAAGAAGCCGATGGAGAGCATCTTAATCCCCTCCGTCACAACGATCGGAGCGATGCGATCCTTGCCGTCCACCTCCTCAGCCACGGGCCGAGCGTCCTCACAGTGAAACATCTTAGGCATTGACGGACCATAGATGTCGGCATCGAGGAGCCCCACTTTATACCCTTGGCGAGCTAGAGCCACCGCCAGATTGCTCGTGACTGTACTCTTGCCCACACCCCCCTTGCCACTGAAGATGGCGATCGTGTTAGAGACCATCGGGAGCGGGTTCTCCACCTCAGGCTGCTCAGGCTCCTCTCTAAAGGTTGCCTTGATACGCCCCGCCACATCTGCCTTCGCATCTAGGAAGGTGAGGATAGCGGTTTCGGCCGCTTTGACCACGGAGCGAGCAAACGGATCTCGCACACGGGGGAAGTGTAGCGTCAGAGAGATCTGTCGTCCCTTGATCTGTATGTCGTCTGTCACGATACCTGACGTGACAATATCGGTACCAGTACCTGGGTAGCGCACATTGCGCAGCGCATCGAGTACCTGTTCGGTTGTATAGCTATTCATATCTTGTTTCGGTTACTTGGTCTGAGCTTTTATTCTTCCTGAGCGAACGCCCGCTCCACTTGATGCAGGAGTCCTCCAGGGACTTGCGACCAACTGGTATAGTCGTCATGCTCAGGCTCACTTTCGGGCTCTAGCCACTGCTCGCGCATAGGTAGCGCAAAGCGGATATACTTGATCACCTTACCTCTGCCCAGCCACTGCTTCTCGTAGTGAGTCAGGACACGTGGTATGCCGTACTGTGTCAGCAGAGCTTCCTCTTGGTAAAGGTCTGCCAGTGCCACGATAGGCTCCACGCCATTGACCTCCAGCAGGCTCAACGTGTACTCATAGAGGAAGGTGCTATCGGTTTTAAGGTGTACTACTCCATCGGGCTTGAGATAGCGGTTGTAACTAGTAAAGAAAGTTGACGAAAGAAGTCTAGCACGTGTGCGCTTCATCTGAGGATCGGGGAAAGTGATCCAAAGCTCACTCACCTCTCCAGGGGCAAAGGCTAGCGGCAGTAAGTTAATGTCCGTACGCAGGAAGGCCGCATTAGTCAACCCTTTGTCTAGAGCCTCCGTAGCTCCGTGCCACATACGTGCGCCCTTACGGTCCACGCCAATATAGTTGTGCGTAGCATCTTGCTGAGCCAGTGCCACCGTGTACTCACCTCGTCCGCAGCCCAACTCTAAGACGAGCGGGCGATCCGCATCAAAGGCGCACCCACTCCACCCGCCAGCTATCTCTCCCGCCACCTCTGGTGAAGAGAGCTCCGCATAGCCATACTCATACACGTTGGGATAGCTATGCAGGTCGGCAAATTTCTCCAGTTTACGTCTAGCCATGGGCGCTCCTCAGGATCAATTACTCTGGATCCTCATCGGTGTCTATGACATCGACCAGTCCCTCCTCGGCATAGTAGTCATAGAGCGTGGAGACGAGATCGTACGCATCGTCCTCATGCATCTTGACGCCCATGTCCTGACTCAAGTGATCGGAGACATAGCCAGCCATTGCGTCTAAGTCTAGGCAGACCTCCTCATCATCGCCCTGCGTCTCGGTGTAATCGTCACAGAGATCCATCACGTAGAGAAAGATCTCATCATCGTCATACTCCTTGATAAAGGAGGGATCGAGATGACTGCGCAGGTACTGAACCGCACCTCGATCAAGCTGCTCAAAGTCTAAGTCTGCCATCTTGCTATGTAGTCTATATGTATAGGTTAAATGTGTAACTCGTCCCCATTACTTCAGCGACTTGTAGAAAGCCTCCAGGAGCCGTCCCGCACCCACGAAGGGGGTGATACGATTCTCCAGGACCTCGTGCTCTACCGACTCTTGGAGCTGCTTGACCTGCTCACTGTCGTAGAAAGAGCGACGAAGCTCCTCATTGACCGTCTCATACATCCACCACTTCTCCTGTCGGCGACGATTGTAGTCAAAGTAACCACTCTCCTTAGTCGTCTGACGATAAGTATCGATCATGTCAAAGATCTCCTTGATACCTATTCCCTTCAGTCCTGAGTAGGTCATAACCTTAGGCTCCCAGCCCGACTCAGTAGTGGGAAAGAGCTGTAGCGCATTGCGAAAGTGCTGCGCTGCCAGACGAGCCTTGTCCACGTTGTCGCCATCAGCCTTGTTGATGATGATCCCATCGGCCATCTCCATGATGCCACGCTTGATGCCTTGTAGCTCATCGCCTGTACCAGCCAGCTGGATCAAAAGGAAGAAGTCGACCATCGAGTGGACAGCCGTCTCACTCTGCCCTACCCCCACCGTCTCAACGAAGACCGTGTCAAAGCCAGCAGCCTCGCAGAGGATAATGGTCTCACGCGTCTTGCGCGCCACACCACCCAGCGAAGAGCTACTAGCACTCGGACGAATGAAAGCACGCTCCTCCCGTGAAAGGCGCTCCATGCGTGTTTTGTCGCCTAGGATACTCCCCTTAGAGATCTCACTACTAGGGTCTATCGCCAGCACCGCCAGCTTGTGTCCCTGCTTGATGAGATGCATGCCGAAGGCATCTATCGACGTACTCTTGCCAGCTCCAGGCACGCCCGTGATACCGACACGCATCGACTGCCCACTGTATGGCAGACAACCCTCTAGTATCTGCTGCGCCTTGAGCTGATGGTCGTGACGTGTACTCTCGACGAGCGTCACGGCACGAGCCAGGAAGGTACGATTGCCCGCTAGGATCTCCTCTATATAGCGCTCAGCGGGATAGTCCTCACGCTGTACCCGTTGCTGGCGCAGATAGGGATTGACCATAGGCTGGACGGAGACACCTTTATTCACCTTGAGACCCGCATAGCGAGGGTCATTCTCAGGATGATCGTTTGTGAGCATGGAGGAGTTAGAGATTAGAGGTTAGAGGTTAGAGATTAGAGGGCTAGTGGCGCTAGATACGCTAGGCTACCGCTTAGGTACAACGATCAGGACGTTGCGTAGCGGAGCATTCGGATCGTTGAGCAGGAGGTCAAAGTTTGCCTTGAGAGCTCTACGTGAGCGATCCACACCCTCCAGCTTGAGCTGATAGCGTATGTCGGCACTAGCACCTGGAGCTATCGTCTTCGGGTAATCCAAGATAGTCAGGAAGGCGGTATTGCTCTCCACGGAGTAGAGCTGCATAGGGGCTTCGCCATCATTCTTTAGAGCGACAGTCCCCTCATAGACTTGATCCTCTGGAGCTAAGTCGGTCAGACGCTGGTAAGTATTCAGATCAGCACGAGGGGTTGGAGCTCCCTTGACAAAGCTGGGGGGCATCACAAGACGTACCATCACGCCACCCGAGAGGTCAGACTCACCGTCCTGCGTATGTACGGTGATACCTATCCACCCCTTGTGAATGCCAGGAGCTATTGATCCGTCATTATGTGCCGTCAAGAAGATTTCCTCTGGCTCGTAAGCTGCCAACGTAACGTGACGCAAACTGCTCTTCAGAAAACTTGGGATCGTATCTAGCGCTACCTCTAGAGGCTGACCCGTCGGATTGTTGAGCATCAGGCGAATCGTATTCTCTTCGCCTGCAGGCTGTAGCGGGAAGTCTAGGAAGAGGTTACTCACCTGTAGCGCTCCGATCTCTTGCTGGTAGAGTGCATTCGTTGGGGTCTGCCTACCGAGTGTAGCTACATTGCCTTTGATCGTCAGCTTGATAGGCTTATTCGGATCTACGGAGGTGTAGACACGGGTATACTTGACGAAAGAGCCTGGACGATTTAGCGGATTGTAGGTGATCTGGATAGGTATCGAATCCCCTGGAGCTACAGCGGTACGATCATATGTAGGGGTCGTACAGCCACAGTCCGTATTGACACGCAGGATAACCATCGGCTGGTCAGACACGTTGCGCAAGGTGAAGCTATGCGACACCGTCCCCCGCTCCTCAGCTATCGTCCCGAAGTTGTGGATCGCTGAGAGCGAGTCAATCATCTTCTCCGTCTGCTGTGCACGTACTACACATAGGGTAGTGGCAAGGCAAAGCAGGAGAGCTACCATTCGTCTTGTAGCCATACACTATCTATCTTAGTTCGCTTGAGACACGCTCCTCCGCCCCACCCCTTCGTCATAAAGGCTCTAGGGCTGAGCGTGCATCGCTTCAAATGACTGTAGACTTATCTCTCAGTAGGACTACTCAACAATACCCTTAATGCGTAGGATGTAGCTACCATCCTTGCCATTGCTATAGACAGAGATGGTCTTGACGAATTGTCCTGGTCGTCCAGCAGGATTGTAGGTCACCTTGATCGTTGTACTCTTACCTGGAGCTATAGGTGCTGTCTCAAACTCAGGCTTCGTACACCCACAAGAGGCTACGACACGAGTAAGCACGAGGGGTGCTGTACCCGTATTCTTGATCGTAAAGGTATGACTGACAGGACCATCAACCTCCTTGATCGAGCCAAAGTCAAACTCCGTCTCCGTAGCAGTGATCTGAGGACCAGACTGCTTGCCTGTTTGCTTGTTCTGAGCTCCAGCTAGTGTGGCACAGAGGAGGAGAATTGTTGTAAGGATTGCAATGCGTTTCATAAACTTTGTAGTCTTAAGATTTATACTCTATATGATTGGTACGGCTATAGGACTCTGATCCAGCGGGTAAGCCTCTCAGCGCCCCATCGCCTCACCTGGTAGGTTACCCAGCGTCCGCCACTCTCGTCACAGAACGGAGTGGACGCAACCTACGCCCTGCAAATATACTATTTTCTGATGATACGGGGATCAACTCCGCAAATCGGACTGAGCGTCCCTCCCCGAACGACGAGACGTGTAACCGTTGTAGGGACGCACGATCTGTGCGTCCGTCCCCGAACGACGAGACGTGTAACCGTTGTAGGGACGCACGATCTGTGCGTCCGTCCCCGAACGACGGAACGTGTAACAGCTGTAGGGACGCACGGTCGTGCGTCCGTCCCCGTTAAAACCAACGGACGCTGTAACCTTTGACACAACAAATGCACAGGCTACACGTTTTGCTTTAACACAACGGACGCACAGATCGTGCGTCCCTACAGCCGTTACTCGTCCGATACCTCCG
>NZ_CAMYEZ010000127.1 GCF_947254915.1 uncultured Porphyromonas sp.
CCCCTACTACGGCATCATACCATTGGCGTCCATTGCCCTCGGTAAAGTAGGCCCGTATTGCCCGCTCGCCACTATGCCCGAAGGGGGGATTGCCCATATCGTGTGCTAGACAAGCAGCCGAGACGACCGTGGCGATGCTACCCCGATGAGGCGTATCCTGATTGTCCGTCAGGCGGCACGCTATGTAGTTGCCCAGGCTGCGCCCCACACAGCTCACCTCCAGACTATGCGTCAGGCGGTTGTGCACAAAGATGCTCTTAGGCAGAGGGAAGATCTGCGCTTTGTTTTGTAGTCTGCGAAATGGAGCCGAGAATATCAGACGATCGTAGTCTCTGTCAAACTCCGTGCGCATCTCCATACCCCCAGAGAGTTGCGGAGCAGCTGCCCCAAAGCGTCGGTTAGAGATCAGCTGATCCCAGTTCATCCTACTCATTATTATATATAGTGTCTATTGTCTTTGTGAGAAGAGTGTTCTGAAGGCGTGATCCACCCGATCACACGGCACGATCTCTATGTCGTAGTTTCGCTGTTGCAGGCTCTTAGCATTCGCCTTGGGGATTAGTATCCGCGTGAAGCCCAGACGATGCGCCTCCGCAATGCGTCGCTCTATACGGCTCACGGCACGTATCTCACCCGCCAGCCCCACCTCACCCGTCATGCAGGTCTTCGAGGGGACGGCTATGTCTAGATTGGAGGAGAGGACGGCACAGAGCACCGCTAGATCCACGGCAGTATCGTTGATCTTGATGCCGCCCGTGATATTGAGAAAAACGTCCTTCTGTATGAGCTTGAAGCCAGCTCGCTTCTCCAAAACGGCCAGCAGCATGTTGAGTCGCCTCAGGTCAAAGCCTGTGGTCGACCGCTGCGGGTTATTGTAAATAGCCGAACTGACCAAGGCTTGCGTCTCGATCATGATCGGACGAATACCCTCCACGGCACAGGCGACCACGACGCCACTGAGTCCCTCCGTATTGCCCGAGATGAGATGCTCCGAGGGATTGCTCACAGCGACCAGACCCGAGCTATTCATCTCGTAGATGCCGAGATCGTCGGTAGAGCCAAAGCGGTTCTTGTGGCTACGCAAGATGCGGTAGAGATGCAGCTTGTCACCCTCAAACTGCAAGACCGTGTCTACCGTATGTTCCAAGATCTTCGGGCCCGCGATGGAGCCCTCTTTGTTGATATGCCCAATGACGATCACGGGGATGCCGCTGCTCTTGGCAAAGTGCAGGAGCAGGTTGGCGCACTCCTTAATCTGACTAATGGATCCAGGCGAAGATTCGGAGCGCGCAGTCGTAACCGTCTGAATACTGTCAATGACCAGCAGGTCGGGCGCTATCTGCAGTGCCTTCAGGAGTATGTTGTCCAGGTCGGTGTCGCAGTAGATGAGGCACTGCTCCGAGTGTATGCCGATGCGGTCGGCCCGTAGTTTGAGCTGCTGAGCACTCTCCTCGCCCGAGACATAGAGTGTCTTGAGCTCTGGACAGCGCAGCACCGTCTGAAAGATCAGCGTAGACTTACCAATACCAGGCTCGCCCCCCAGCAAGGTGAAGGAACCCTGCACCAGTCCACCACCGAGGAGGCGGTTTAGCTCCTCGTCGTGCAGATCTACTCGACTCTCCTCGCTTCCCTCGATCAGCTGTATGGGACGCACCTCCTCAGAGTGAAGGCCGTCCCACGTAGCGCCCTCGTGGATCTGCTTGAGCTTACGCTGTATCTCTTGCGCTGGTGTCGAGCGCCCCGAGGTCGTCTCTGGCTGAGCCAGTTGCTCCTCGATCGTATTCCACTCTTGACACTCGTTGCACTGCCCTTGCCAGCGACTGTAGGTAGCGCCACAGGCACTACACTTGTATATAGTCTTAACCTTTGCCATCTATCATGAATGCGCCAGCTCTTACAGTGAGCTACTCACATTGCTAGGCAAATGTACTCAAATCTAGAGAGACTAGAAGTTAGAGATTAGCGAGAGAGCGCATAGTGTCATAAGCCACGCTACCCAATTCCTCGGAGGGAAACTGGGAATTTCCAGCGAGGAAATGGACAATTCTTCCGAACTTTCATTTCATTCTTCCGAACTTCCATTTCATTCTTCCGAAGTTTCATTTCATTCTTCCGAAGATTTAGTCCATTTCCCCGGTGGATATTTTTGATTTTCCACGGAGCTATTCGATAAATGTTGTACTTTTGACCTTGGAACGAGCGAAAGAACTATGGAATCTGTACGAGCGAAGAAATATCTAGGGCAGCACTTTCTCACTGATCTCGGTGCAGCGCAGCGCATCGCCGACTCGGTGGCGGACTACCTCGGCACGCCGATCCTAGAGGTGGGACCAGGTATGGGCGTCTTGACGCAGCCTCTCCTAGAGGCGGGGCACGACCTGCAGGTGATCGACATAGATCATGAGAGTATTGAGTATCTGCACCAGCACTTTCCACAGCTAAGCCAAGAGGGGCGGATCATCGAGGGAGACTTCCTCAAGCTACCCGCTGAGGAGCTGATCCCTGGACGAGCGGACACGCCTTTTGTGGTGATCGGCAACTATCCGTACAACATCTCTTCGCAGATCTTCTTCCGTATCCTAGAGCTGCGTGAGCGCATCCCAGCCGTGGCGGGTATGCTACAGCATGAAGTGGCGCAGCGACTCTGCGCTTCGCCTGGCGGTCGTGACTACGGTATCCTGAGCGTCTTACTCCAGTGCTGGTACGACTGCGACTACCTCTTTAAGGTCTCAAAGCGAGACTTCAACCCACCGCCCAAGGTGGATGGGGGCGTGATGATCGCTCAACGGAATGGACGCACGTCGCTCCCCTGCGATGAGGCCAACTTCAAGCGGGTAGTCAAAACGGCCTTCGGACAGCGACGGAAGATGCTGCGCAATGCTCTGCAGCCACTCTTTGGCAAGGAGTTTCCCTATGCTGACCACGACATCTTTACGCTCCGTGCAGAGCGCCTCTCGGTGGAGGACTTCATCGGTCTCACCTTGATGTACGAAGCACTACCCCAAGAGAACACAACAACACTTTAGATAGACTATGAAAAGCTTCTCACATATCTTACTGCTCCTCCTAGCGTCGCTCTCACTGGTGGCGCAACAACAGAAATATCCACTACCCGAGCGCCCCGCCAAGAATGTGATCCTCCTCATCTCGGACGGGACCTCGCTACCGGCGGTCTCACTGGCTCGTTGGTATCAGAGAGCGCTCAATCCTCAGGCGCAGCACCTATCGCTCGACCCTTATCTCTCGGGGAGCGTCATCACCTACTGCTCCAATGCGCCCATCGGGGACTCGGCACCGACGACTTCATGCTATATGACGGGCGTGCCCTCGATCGATGGCTTCATCGCAACCTATCCGTACAGTGAGCCACACAATGACCTGGTACCGCTGGACTCCTCGTGGGCTTACCGTCCTGTGGTGACCCTTATGGAGGCTGCCAAGCAGACGCAAGGCAAGCGTATCGGGGTGGTCTGCACGTGTGAGTTTCCCCACGCTACGCCAGCCGACTGCACGGCTCACTCGTCCTCTCGCAAGCTCTACAAGAGCATCGTCCCGCAGATGGTGGACAACGGAGTGGACATCCTACTGGGCGGTGGTACCTCGCTGATGACGAGCGAACTAAAGAAGCGACTGAACCGTCAGGGTATAGCACTCTACCTTGATGATCTCGCAGCTATGCGGACGCATCGTGGAGGTGGTATGTGGGCGCTTTTTGACAAGATGGATATGCCGTACGACTTGGATCGTCGCTCGCTGGGAGATACGCTACGCTACCCTTCGCTGGCTGAGATGACGGAGACGGCAATACGTAATCTGGAGAACCCTAACGGCTTTGTCCTAATGGTGGAGGGAAGCAAGGTGGACTGGGCTGCTCACGCCAACGACCCCGTGGCGATGGCTACGGAGTTTCTAGCTTTTGACAAGGCGGTAGCTGTGGCGCTGGACTATGCGCAGCGGGACGGGAATACGATTGTCCTCGTGACGGCTGACCATGGCAATAGTGGTATGAGCATAGGTCGTGTGGACAGGGGCTATGCGCGTCTGACGCTGGACGAACTGATTATGCCGCTGACACGCTTTCGCTATAGCTCGGTGGAGCTGGGTCGCAAGACAAGTCAGACGGCGCTCTCACACCTAGCCGACAGTCTCTACCTATGGACCAGCATACGTCCCTCGGAGGAGGAGCTGGCAGAGATCAATGCGGTGGAGGACTACGCCTGCTCAACGTTATCGGCTGAGCAGCGCAAGGCTAAGTATGCGGAGTATGGATGGAGTCAGAAGTATCGTCTGAAGGAGTACTTCGTAGACTGGATGAAGCGACACCTGCTCATTGGCTTTACGACGCATGGGCATACTGGCGAAGAGGTCTTTCTCGCTAGCTATACGCCTCAACGGTTGACACCGATCAGAGGTTGCGTGACGAACATTGACCTGCACAACTATATGCGTACGCAACTGGGACTGAAGCAGACGATGCTGGAGCTGTCGGAGGAGTACTATGCGCCACACGATGCGCTCTTTCCTCAAGCTCAGTACGAGATAACGGGTGACCAGCCGGAGGAGAAGCGGATCATGATCCACTACCAGGGGCACGAGATCGAGCTGCGTGCCTACCAGCGCAGAGCTTGGGTAGACGGAGTGGAGCGAGAGCTCCCGACACCTGTGGTCTATGTCTCGGAGACGAATAGGTTCTATCTGTCGCGTGCCTTGGCGCAGCAACTGTAGCTAAGCTTGCTTGAGTCGGCGCATCAAGAGGGGCGACACGACGAGTAGCAGGACGGCCAGTAGGACGACACCGATGCCGAACCCTTGACCTAGAGAGAGCTCCTCACCTAGAGCGAAGGCTCCCACGACTACGGCTGTGAGTGGCTCCAGTGCTCCCATGATGGCGGTCGGTGTAGAGCCTATCCGCTGCACCGCCCAGACGAGTGTGATATTAGCGCAGACGGTCGGGATGAGTGCCAGCAGGGCGGTGTAGATCCATTGCGTCTCATTGTCCAAGAGGAGGCTGGCGCCTGTGGCTTTGCAAAAGAGCGCAAAGAGTATGGTCGAGAGTCCCATCACGTAGGTGGTTAGCTTGAAGCTACTCATCGGCTCTAGGCGAGCGTGCCGCAGGATGACGATGTAGGTGGCGTAGCAAAAGCCCGAGAAGAGCACCGTGAGCAACGGTCTGAGTGAGATAGCGGTCACGTCTGACTCAAAGAAGCCTGAGATGAGCGACACGCCACTTAAAGCTAAGAGGACGGCCAGCCCTTGTAGTACGTTGATCCGCTGACGAAAGACGAGAAACATGAGTAGCACGACAAACGTTGGGTAGCTGAAGTGTAGTACCGTAGCGACACCCGACGGCATATGCTGGTACCCCTCGATGAGCAGAAAGGAGGAGAAGAAGTACAAGACCGACAAGGCGAGCAGGATCAAGAAGCTCCGCAGCGATACCCGCAGAGACTCTCTACGTATCACGACGATGCTACCGACGATAAGCGCTGCGATGAGAAAGCGGTACATGAGCACCGTCCCCTCCGATACGCCTTGCGATAGCACAGGTATGCTGAGCAGTGGTATCAGTCCAAAGGTTGCGGAGGAGAGAAGCCCCATCAGATAGCCCAGCCAGTCGGTTGCGGAGGTA
>NZ_CAMYEZ010000128.1 GCF_947254915.1 uncultured Porphyromonas sp.
GAAACCGTTGGCATTGATAAGACGTGGGTGCCACTCTTGCAAAAGGCTGGTTACCTCACTGTAGCAGACCTCGCAGGCAAAGCTCCTGGCAAGGTGATGCAGCAGATGATGGATATCAATAAGAAGTATAAGCTAGGCTTGCAGATCCCCGCACTGGAGGAAATATCCAAGTGGGTGGGCGAGGAGTCTACGAAATAATCATAGTTCACGCATAGCTCTCTCTTGCTAGAGGGCATGGCGTGTATACGGTACAGTCAATATGGATATTGGTCGCATAGGCATACTAGGTAGTGGTAGCTGGGCTACTGCACTGGCTAAGATCTCTCTAGAGTCTACGCCTGAGATAAATTGGTATGTGCGTCGAGATGATCAGGTGCAGCGCTTTAAGGCTACGGGGCATAACCCCGACTACCTCTCTAGTGCTGCCTTTGATACGAATCGGATAACCTTCTACACAGAGGGCTCGATCAACCCTTTCTTTCGCAATAGTGACACCATCATCTTGGTGACTCCTTCGCCCTACATCAAGCACTACCTCAAGAAGGTGAAGCGTAGCAGCATGCGTGGCAAGCAGGTCATCAATGCGGTCAAGGGGATCGTGCCTGACGAAAACCTTTTGGTCTCGGAGTTCCTCATCAAGGAGTTCTCCCTGCCACAGGGGCAGATCGGTGTGGTGAGTGGTCCTTGTCACGCTGAGGAGGTGGCGCAGGAGCGTCGGAGCTACTTGACCACAGGGTCTTACAGCGATGAGTTGGCGCATCTGATGGCTGATACGCTCTCGTGTGACTACATTACCTGCACTACGTCGGACGATGTGGTCGGCATTGAGTTTGCCTCGGTACTAAAGAACATCTACGCCATCGCTGCGGGTATATGCAACGGACTCAACTACGGAGACAACTTCCAGAGCGTCCTCATCAGCAATGCGATTGCTGAGATGAATAGCTTTGTCAATACGGTGCACCTGCTCAACCATCGTGTCATCACCAACTCGGTCTATCTAGGCGATCTGCTCGTGACTGCTTACTCTAACTATAGTCGCAACCGAACCTTCGGTACGATGATCGGCAAGGGGTACAGTGTCAAGGCTGCGCAGGTAGAGATGGAGATGGTGGCGGAGGGCTACTACGGAGCTAAGTGCGTCCGCGAACTTAACACGACACGCTACCGAGTCAATATGCCGATCATGGACGCTGTCTACGAGATACTCTATAATAAGCAGTCGGCCAAGGAAACCATTGAGCGACTTTCGCTCAAGTTCCGCTAACGGACGAACTCATTTAACCTAAGACACGATACACTATGAAGACAGCCGCATCGCTCATTCAGATTGACACAACACATGCGCAGGCTCATCTATCGGCAGAGACCATCCGACAGGCAGAGCAAGATGCGCTCGCAGCGATTCAGACGCTACACACAGGCTCAGGAGCTGGTAGCGACTTCCTAGGCTGGCTCACACTCCCTGAGAAGACGCTCGAGCGTGACCTCGCCAAGCAGATACAGACGGTAGCCGATAGGCTTCGCCATGAGTGCCTATATATAATATGTATAGGCATCGGGGGAAGTTACCTAGGTGGCAAAGCGGTCATAGAGGCACTCGGAGACCACTTCTCCACGCATCGTCAGCCTGAGCTAGGGCATCCGCAAGTACTCTTTGCGGGAAACAATATTAGCAGTGACTATCTGCACGATCTGATGGATCTGGTGGTGGACAAGCCTTTTGGCATTGTCAATATCTCTAAGAGTGGCACGACGACCGAGCCAGCTATCGCTTTCCGCATGTTGAGCCAGTACTTAGTGGCTCGTGATGGTCAGGAGGTGGCTAAGCGACGTATCGTTGCCATTACCGACAAGAAGCGAGGCGCTCTGCGTCGCCTAGCAGACGAGCAGGGATACGACACCTTCGTCATACCAGATAACGTGGGCGGTCGCTTCTCCGTGCTGACTCCTGTGGGGCTGTTGCCGATTGCTTTGGCAGGCTTTGACATTGAGGCTTTACTTCAAGGTGCCAGTGACACAGCGCTCCTGTATCGTAGTACGGAGCATCCGCTAGAGACCCCAGCCGTGCAGTATGCCGTGACAAGACAAGCCGCCTACCAAGAGTGTGCTGTGAGCGAAGTGCTGGTAGCCTTTGAGCCTCGGCTGAGTGCCCTCGGGCAGTGGTGGATGCAGCTCTTTGGCGAGAGCGAAGGCAAGGAGGGCAAGGGACTACTCCCGCTCTCTCTGACCTACACGACCGATCTGCACTCAATGGGGCAGTGGATACAGCAAGGTCCCCACAACATCCTCGAGACGATGATCGTCGTCGACACGCCGCGAGACACGATCACCATCCCAATAGATGAGCAAAACCTAGACGGTCTCAACTACCTAGCGGGCGAGACGATGCACCATGTCAATGAACAGGCGCATCTAGGCACGCTCTTAGCGCACGAAGATGGCGGTGTGCCAGTCCTGCAGTTGCAGTTGCCGCAGATTGACGCTAGGACGATTGGCGCCTTCATCTATACGATGGAGTATGCCGTCGCCATCAGTGGCTATATGATGGGGATTAACCCCTTTGACCAGCCAGGCGTGGAGGACTACAAGCGCAATATGTTTGCTCTCCTAGCTAAGCCAGGCTTCGAGAGCGAGACGAAAGCGATGCGCCAGCGCCTCAACAAATGAACTTACGACAGATTACAACAATGACAGATACGATACAAACAATCCACAAGAAGAGCTACCATGAGGTCATCCCTCTTCCTGAGTATGGACACCATATCCAGCACATGGTAGACTACTGCTTGACCATTGAAGACCGCGATGAGCGGACTCGTTGCGCTCACGCTATTGTCCAGGCGATGGCGATCATCCAGCCCGAGCAGGCTAAGAAGTCGGAGGACCACAAAGTCCTCTGGGATCACCTAGCCGTCATGTCGCACTTTGCGCTAGACATTGATTACCCCGTAGAGCCCATTCACGAGGAGGCGCTCCGTGGTGCGCCTGAGCCTTTGTCCTATCCTGAGGACGACATCATCTATCGCCACTATGGGCACCTCATTCAGGAGCTGATCAAGAAAGCGTGCGAGATGCCCGAGGGCGACGAGCGCGAGGCTTTGGCTCTCTCCATTGCCAACCGCATGAAGCAGGCTTATATCTTGTGGAATAAGCGTGCCGTTGATGACTACACCATCTTTAAGGACCTTTACGAACTCTCTGGCGGTAAGCTCATGCTGACCGAAGAGGAGCACCAGCTAGACGCTACCGCACGGCACACTCCTCATGGGCGTGGAGGCAACCGCTCTAGGAGACAGTACAAGCGCCCAGCACGTGGCAACAACCCCAGAGGCGGAGGTCGCCGTGGCGGTCGTCCCAACCGCTCTAGACGTTAGCCGATACAGACACACACACTTTCTTACTCTTACGACACTAGCTTATGGCATCTTACATCATCGAGGGAGGTCACAGACTCCAAGGCGAGGTAACCATACAAGGAGCTAAAAACGAAGCGCTCCAAGTCATCGCCGCCACTTTACTAACCAGCGAAGAGGTCATTCTAGAGAATGTCCCAGACATCCTCGATGTCAACAACCTCATCAAGCTCGTAGAGCTCCTCGGTGTTGAGGTAACACGACTCAGCCACGACAGCTATCGCTTCAGAGCTCAGGAGATAGATCTAGACTTCGTTGACTCTCCGCAGTTCCTCCATGAGAGCAAGATATTGCGTGGCTCCGTGCTCCTCGTCGGTCCTCTCGTCGGTCGTTGTAGGCACGCCGTCTTTCCCAAGCCCGGCGGTGATCAGATAGGACGCCGTCGACTAGACACCCACCTGATCGGCATTGCCACCCTAGGGGCGGAGTGCGAGTATGATCAGGAGCGTAGAGCCTTTCGCATAGAGGTGCCACACCTGCGGGGAGCTTATATGCACCTCGAGGAAGCCTCCGTGACAGGTACCGCCAATGTGATCATGTCGGCAGTCCTAGCAGATGGCAAGACGACTATATACAATGCAGCCTGCGAACCATACATACAGCAGCTCTGTCGTATGCTCGTCTCTATGGGAGCCCGTATCTCGGGCATTGGCTCTAATCTGCTCACCATCGAGGGTGTCGAGCGACTACATGGCACGACGCATCGTATCCTGCCCGATATGATTGAGGTGGGTAGCTTCATCGGTATCGCAGCCATGACGCAAAGCGAGCTAACGCTCAAGAACGTCGGTCTGCCCGACCTAGGGCTCATCCCGCAGATGTTTCGCAAGCTCGGTATCGAGATCATAGAGCGAGGCGATGACCTCATTATACCCGCCAGAGAGAGCTACGAGATAGAGACCTTTATGGATGGCTCTATCCTTACCATCGCCGATGCGCCGTGGCCAGGACTGACACCAGACTTGCTGAGCGTCTTCCTCGTTGTAGCGACACAGGCCAAGGGGACCGTCCTCATTCATCAGAAGATGTTTGAGAGCCGTCTCTTCTTTGTGGACAAGCTCATCGATATGGGCGCACAGATCATCCTTTGCGACCCACACCGCGCAGTGGTCGTTGGCAAAGACCACCAGACCCGTCTGCGTCCAGCCGTGATGGCTTCGCCAGATATACGCGCGGGTATCGCTCTCTTGATAGCTGCGCTGAGCGCTGATGGCACTAGCGTGGTTAACAATGCCGAGCAGATCGATCGTGGCTATCAGCATCTACACGAGCGACTCAACGCTCTAGGCGCTCACATCGAGAGACGCGATGAGTAGTACCACAGCCTTTACCGTACCAGAGCTCACGCCCATTGGCCACTTAGGCAAGCCACACGGCGTGCGTGGTGAGCTAACAGCTTACCTGACCATTGAGCTAGAGACCCTCTGCAGCGACCCTAGCTGCGGAGCCTTTTTCCTCTTTGCCGAGATTGACGCTCTGCCCGTACCGTACCAGCTCCTGAGCTATCGTAGCAAGGGAGACAGTTACCTGCTCACACTAGCGCATGTCGCTGATCGCTCCATCGCTGAGAAGATGACTGGGTGGCGTCTCTTCGTTCCCACAGAGCTCCTGGCAGAGAGCGAGGTTGCTTATAGCTGGGATCACTTCATCGGCTTCCGAGTGATCACCCCCGAGGGCGAAGCCGTCGGCACGATCCTAGAGATCAATGACCAAACGGAAAACATCCTCCTCACCATCGAAAGCTCCGATGGCACCCAGCGCTTGATACCCATCCACGAGGAGCTCGTCGAGACGATCGATCCTGAGAGCAAAACCATCCAGCTCCACATACCCCA
Organism: uncultured Porphyromonas sp.; assembly: GCF_947254915.1. Lineage (GTDB taxonomy): Bacteria > Bacteroidota > Bacteroidia > Bacteroidales > Porphyromonadaceae > Porphyromonas. Next base: position 5,252 of record NZ_CAMYEZ010000128.1, read on the forward strand.
AGGGCTCTTAGACCTGTAAGCCCCCCCTTCCCACAAGCAGACTACACACTATGCGACGCATCGCACTCTTTGGCTCGACAGGCAGTATCGGCACCCAGGCACTGGAGGTCATCTCCTTTCACCCCGAGCTACTCACCGTCTATGCCCTCACCACACATCGCAACGTGCCTCTCCTCGTAGAGCAGGCGGAGAAATACCATCCGGCCGTCGTGGTCGTAGCTGACGAAAAAGCTGCTACAGAGCAAGCCCCCCTCCTCAAAAGGCTAACCTGCACCGTACTCGTTGGCGCCGA
>NZ_CAMYEZ010000129.1 GCF_947254915.1 uncultured Porphyromonas sp.
TAGGCGTTGTAGTAGCTTTGCTAGGTGCGGGTTGATCCGTTGTGACCGCTACTTTGTTATTAGGCAAGTATTGGTCGGGAGCTAGATCATGAGCCACCTTATTATATATAGGAGTCGTCGGGCAACTAGTCAGCTCGTCAGCCATCGGCTCGTGATGCTGATGGCGTGCAGACTTTCGCTGAGCGACCAGACGCTCCAGGACGTCAATCGTAGGAGAGAAGTTTTCAGAGGCAGGCATACGATGAATTCGACCAAATAGACATAAGCGACTGCTAAGGTACTCATTTTCTACCATACTCACAGCCCGATGACAACCTAGGGATATATAGATGAGACCTCGCTATGTAGCGCTATCAACTCCATCTATAGCTACTCCTACATCTCCATTGAGGGCAATCTCTCCCGAGGTATTTCCCCAATAACTCACGAGAAAATGAAAATTCTCCACCGAGGGGCAGAATAAAACTTCGGAAGAATGAAATGAAACTTCGGAAGAATGAAATGAAAGTTCCGAAGAATTTTTCGTTTCCTCACTGGATAATCCAGAATCCCCACGGAGGAATTGTTCAAGTCGTTCCACCCTCTCAACCTTCGTCACAGAGATACACAAATTCCCTCTGCAACTGTCAGAGGATTTTTTTTCAAGAAATTTAGGATTTGTAGCGCCTAGACATCATTTTCAGTGCCTCTGTGTAGCTATGCAAAGTAAAATCCACGCAAATTATTTGGACAAAAGTTGTGCCGTGTCGCTAGTTTTTTATACCTTTGGCAGTAGGACAAACGGAGTCCCCCTTAGCAGGCGCATTTCTATAGCGTCCGTTTTGATTACAGGGGGGGGAGTCACGATGCCCACGTACTAATCACTTAGCATCATCAATCAACTTAATCGTTCGACTATGAATAAAAAAATCCTATTACTATGTACAGTCCTTGTAGCTCTGCTGAGCTTCAATGGAACCAAGGCACAGGTCAAGGATGCTAGCGTCACCGTCGGTGGTGGCGTTGAGTATCAATTCCTAGACAAAGCCCTTAATATTGACAACGCTATGTTCTGGGGCGTACGCGCCGGCTTCGGCTTTGGCCCAGTCGTAGAGCTACGCGGTGTCTATGACCGCTCTTTCGGCATCAAGTCTAAGCTCAGCAACCCTAATGGAGCGTGGAATATTGATCCCGTCTTCCAAAACAAAATGTCTGATCGCAGAATCGACATTGAGCGCTACGGAGCTGAGCTCAAGTTCAACCTCCTCGACGGTTACATCCTAGCTCCCTACGTACTCGTTGGAGGTGGTGTACAAAACATGAAGTATGAGCTACCCATCGCTGATGACAAGATCGAGATGATGAAGGCTGATCACCTATACTTCTCTGGAGCTCTAGGCTTCAAGATCAACCTCACACGTCGTATCGCCCTCAACCTATCGGGCAACTATCTAGGCTTCCGTACGGACCTACTTAACCCATACGTTGACATCACCAAGGCTAAGGCAGACAAGAACGGTCTAGCTCTGATGAACAACTTCTCAGCTCGTGCAGGTCTCTCCATCTACCTCGGTGGCTACAACCCCACAGGAGGCAATGAGGTAAGCCGTGCTTACAGAAAGTTCTTCTCTAACGGCTTCCGTGGTATGGTCTTCACCGTTGAGCCCTCAATGCTCTACATGGACTTCAACAAGAACTCTTACTGGAATAGCCGTGACTCATGGTTCTACGGTGGTCAGCTCGGTCTTGACTTCAATAGCACCTTCGGTGTTCGCGCATTCTACTATCAGGCAGGTCAGCCAGGTAAGAAGCCTAACTTCAAGTTTGACAACGAGCGCGCTATGTATGGTGGTTACTTCACCGGTCGTCTCAACCTACCTCGTGGTGTGACGCCTTACGTTAACCTCGGTGCTGGTTACCTCGATGCCAAGCTCTCTGAGAAGGCTTCTGAGCTAGACAAGGCTAATCTACACGATGTAGTCTTCGCTATGGCTGGTTTAGGACTAGAGGTACCCCTCTTCCGCTATGTCAGCGTGTTCGGTAGTGCCAACTTCATCGCTCACCCAGCTCCTGGCGTCAAGACAGCTTCTATCACAAAGAAGTCTGAGATCCTTGCCAAGAATATGGCTTACCAGTTCGGTGTACGCTTTAACCTAGGCAAGCCAGCTCGTCACTATCAGTTTGACACGACTGTAGACGAGGAGGTTCAGGACAAGGTCAACGAGATGCGCAACAAGGAGTACCGCGAGTATCGTGAGTACCACTACTATGGTCAGGACAACGATGACGAGTACGTACGTATGACTCCAACTGAGATCGAAGAGATGGCACAGCGCATCATCGACCGCAACAAGGCTACTAAGGCCGAGCATAGTAAGTGCAAGTCCAAGGGACAGTGCGAGTCTAAGGGACAGTTCCACCGTCAGCCTAACGATGACGCACTCACACCTCTGGAGCGCGAGCTAGTACATGCCCTCATCGGCAACTCTCCTCAGTATGTTGCTCAGCAGCAGATGCTCCAGCAGCAAGCTGCTCAGTGCCCTAAGGCTGCAGCTCAGGCTACAGAGGCTCAAGACAACGAGCAGATAGCTAAGCAAAACGAGGAGATCCTCAATCGTCTTGACGCACTCGACAGAAAGATCGAGCAGAGCGAGCAGATGCGTACACAGCAGCCCGCTACGGCAACGACGATCGTAACGCCTCCTACTCATCCTGCTTATCAGACTCCTGCTATGACAACGCCAAGTGCTGACGCTACTCCTGCAGACAACGATTCTAACAGTCTCGTACGTCTTAACTCTGTAGGTCTACTCATCGGGACGAACCTAGTTAAGCCTCAGGATGCAAACCTACTCAGCACTTTTGCCGTAGGCGCTCGTGCTTACATGCCTATCAGCAACACCAACCTTGACTTCATCCCTGAGCTCTTCGTAGGCTTTGGCAAGAAGACCACCATCGGTGTATCTGGTAATGTAGCTTACAACTTCAACTTTAAGGAGCTAGGCGACTTCGTACCTTATCTAGGTGCTGGTATCGGCTGGTTTACAGACACCAAGCTCGGTGCTAACTTCCTCGTAGGTACAGCTTACAAGCTACCACAGCTCAACAGTGCCGTCTTCCTAGACTACGGCTTCCGTCACTCACTACGCAATCATAGCGTATCTCTCGGATATCGCTTCTACTTCTAATCACTTATCACTACAACAGTATGACTAAGAAATCAATAATAGTCGGGCTGTGCGTGATCCTTCTGTCGGCTGCTGTCTCCACTTCTGTGGAGGCACAGCAAGACAAGCGTCAAGCACCTCGCCAGAAGCGCGACCGCACAGAGCGTGTCGACAAGGGCGAGCGTGACAGACGTGAGAAAGTGGTGGTTATGACCAAGCAGGAGCTAGCTACGCTTGTCAATGCTATCGTCACAGCTGCCGAAGAGAATGACGCTACCGAGGAAGTGAGAAAGCCGGCTTGTCCACATGCACAGCAACGTGACATAACCATCACTGATGACAAGGATAGAGACCTCCTCTACCTACTACTACAGTATCACAACCTGAATGCGATGAAGGCTTCCGTCCCCACTTTCGCACAGCCCGTCATACAGGCTGGACAGCCTATTAGCTGGGGAGGACAGCTATACTACCCCGCTGGGAGCAACAACCTAGTCGTCACTCAGGGTGCTCAAGGCGCTCCAGTCGCTAACGATGCTGACAAGATCAAAGCACTCGAAGATGAGCTGGCTCGCCTCAAGGAGGCTCAGCAAAACCCGCAGCGTAACGATGATCAGATCGCTCAGCAACTGGCTGCTCTACGTAGTCAGATAGATGAGCTAGAGAAGGCTCCTGCACAGGCTCCTGTGTACAACTACGACAACCGTCGGGTGATCCACCAGGACCGCTCTCGCAACAACGTACAGCTCAGTCGTAGCGTCTTCTTTAAGGTCAATTCAGATGTCCTCAACGCAGAGGGTCTTGAGGCCGTACGTAACGTCGCAGACTTTGTCATCGGCGACCCACGCGCCCTCGTCCTCGTATACGGCTATGCTAGTATCGATGGTCCTGTAGACTTCAACAATAGACTCGCTGCCAAGCGTGCGGCTAGTGTCATCAAGGCTCTACAAGAGGCTGGCGTACCAGCAGCCGCTATCAAGCGCTACGACAACGGTGTCGACACGACGCCAGCCAAGCGGACTGACGCACGTCGTGTAGACATGGACGTCATCTACTAGTAATACAACTCCAGTCTGCCTATAGCTAGTCAATAGCAGTAGCAGTCTAATCATACCGAAGGAGACTTACACCAAAGAGTGTGTAGGTCTCCTTTTGTATTAAGTTCATTTCCACCAAAGGGCACAGTGCGACAAGTGATTTGTTTTTTCTACCTTTGTACCACTCAGACAGAGAAATTCTCTAGATTCCCTAAGACCCAACCATATGTTCATCAAAACACTACCATTAAGCGTTTTACTCCTAGCTCTGACGCTCTCGCTCATAGCTTGTCACAAGGAGCCAGGCGAAAAGCCGAAGCCACCCACGGAGCCTACTCAGACAACGCTATCCGTCACACCCGATAAGCTCTCATTACGGATAGGGAAGCATGCACAGCTAAGCGTCTCGGCGACACCCGCCGATGCGACTCTACGATACACCTATCAGTCAACAAATGAGGCCGTCGCCACCGTCAGCAACCAAGGCTTAGTAACCGCCGTGGCTGAAGGGCACTGTACTATAACTATAGCTGCTGGCGAAGCTCGTGTCACCGTTCCTGTCCAAGTCTTGCCTGCCGTCCAGATTGATGCCAAGAGATATATAGGAGCTGATGACCCCGACAGACGATTTGTCCCAATCTACATACCAATCCTTGCGGAGATAGAGCAACGCAAGGATGAGATACAGGCGGCAAACGAAGCTAAAGATTGGCTCTTGGAAGGTGATCGTAAGGTACCTAGGAGCCCTTCCTACGCACTCTCCTTTATCGCCCCGAGTCAAGGAGACAATTATACCGACATACGCTACATCAAGCGCATCGCTTACAGATACACACCTGGTCGTACGGATCGATCTTTCCTGCTACTCTTCACCGCCTATCTATCCAATGAAGACATTCTCATCAAAGCGTACCAAAAAGGCAAAGACAGCGAAGCTTACAATCTACTCAAGAGTATCGCTCAGGGGTACGGCTTTACCGAAGACTTTAGTATGACGAAAGATGAAAGAAAAGGGCCTCTCTTTTATGCTTACTGCAGAGACCGATACCCCGAGGGTGACTTGTGGCTTTGCATCCAGTCTGTGCCTGCTTCCGATGGAGCTGGCTTCGGTCTGAGACTACAGATTGCCACGTCTACGGTACCGAAGAAGTAAGCTACCAACCAAGATACCTTTATATATAATAG
>NZ_CAMYEZ010000130.1 GCF_947254915.1 uncultured Porphyromonas sp.
TTCGGAAGAATGAAATGAAAGTTCGGAGGAATGAAATGAAAGTTCGGAGGAATTTGCCGATTGTTCCGTGGCGAATTCTAATTTCCTCGGTAGAAACGGCAGTTTCATACGGTAGAAACTAGAGTTTTATAATTATGGAAATGGTTGATCACCCCGAGGAAGTGACCGATAAGGTGGGTATTACCCTTATATTGGTATTGCTTTTCTCCTAAAAGATTCCGACCTTTGCCGCCAATAAACACATATACCACCAAACATGAAGAGACTATTCACCCTTTTCGCAGGGCTACTAGCCCTCCTCTGGAGCTGCAGCTCTTTGCAGGCACAGACCACAACGAATGAACACGAAGATCACGCATCGTGGTTCGTGGGCGGTGTCGCTAGCTTTTGGGTTAATAGCGATGCCAAGACGACGTCGCTAGAGTTTCATCCTGAGCTAGGTTACTTCATCAACGACACCTGGGCCGTGGGACTGATGGCTGGCTACGGACTGAAGTCGTATGAGACGGCTAGCAAGAAGGCGCTACAGCACGAGTTCTCGCTCTCACCTTTCGTCCGCTACTACTACCTACACAGAGGTCCCTTCAACCTCTATCTAGACGGCAATGTCGGCTACAGCTATGAGAGACAGGGCGAACATAGTCACCAGGGCTTTGAGGTGGGCTTGCGTCCAGGCGCTTGTCTAGACCTTGCGGAGGGCTTGTGCCTCTGTATGCGTCTGGGATTCTTGGGCTATCGCAAGAGCTTCCATGGTGATGAGCCTGGCGTGCCTTCAAATGGATTCGGACTTTCCTTCACGCCAGAGCATCTGATGGTCGGACTGGAGCTAGAATTTTAGCTCTCCTGCTCAGCTATCATACGGTTGAGCTGATCAATATAATCGAGGAGTTCGTCACGCCCCATGCCAGTCGACGCACTGGTCACGAAAAGGGGCGGTAGCTCCTCCCAATCTTCTAGTAGACGAGATCGGTAAGCCTCTACAGCCTCCTGCTGTACCTGCTTGCCGATCTTGTCTGCTTTGGTGAAGACGATACTGAAGGGGATGCCTTTTTCGCCCATCTCGTTGATAAACTCTAGGTCGATGCGCTGCGGCTCATGTCGTATGTCCACGAGGACAAAGAGATTGACTAGAGCCTCGCGCTTAGAGACATACTGGGTGATTAGCTTGCGAAACTGCTCTCGCTGCTCAAGGCTTCGGCGTGCGTAGCCGTAGCCAGGCAGGTCCACGAGATGCCACGATTGATTGATCAGAAAGTGGTTGATGAGCTGCGTCTTACCAGGCTTTTGCGAGGTCATCGCTAGCCCTTTGTGCCCGGTGAGCATATTGATGAGCGAGGACTTGCCCACGTTGGAGCGCCCGATGAAGGCGTACTCAGGGAGGGTGCTCTGGGGGCAGGTCTTGACTGAAGGACTGCTCTGTACGAAGGTGGCGGAGTGTATTAACATTGTGGTTTGGGTCTTGGTAGATGAATGAATAGGTGCTTTAGACTAATGTACTGGGCACTTGAAACTGCTTGTGCATCTGATCGAAGCGGGCTAAGGAGTCAGCGCCAAACTTGGCGAGCGAGGCGCGAACTTTCTCCAGAGGCTTCTGATGCTCTAGCTGGCTCTTGGAGTAAAATTTGTCGGCATAGCAGATGACCCGCTCCTCGATGCTCTGGGGCATATAGAGGCGGTCGGTCGGGAGATCTAGTCCACGAGCGTGGATGGTCTCGCTGTCTAGTCCTGTGCCGGTGTGGCGCTCGGCAACCTGCGCATGACGCTCCAAACCTAGCTCGCGTAGTAGCTCGCCACCAAGGTAGCCGTGCCGTAAGTAGGGCTCGGTGCCGTAGCAACCGATCGTGGGGGCGTCGGTGAGGTAGATGCCGATGTCGTGGAGCATGGCTCCCTCGTAGACAAATCGCTCGTCGCACGCTAGCTCGGGATGCTGACGTACAACTTCAAGCGCTAGCTCGGCAACCTGCTGGCTATGGGTCAGCAGGATGCGGTAGCCGAGCGTGTCGGTAGGGTAGTAACGCTCGATGATTTGTATGGGGTCAATCATTTGCTATTACGGTGTAAGGGGTTGGCATAGCGGTCTGGGCGGAGTACTCGGTGGCGTAAGCGCACTGAGCCTGCGTGATACCACGCTGATAGGTGCCTGGACGTACCACGCTCTGCTCGTAGCTAATCTCGTAGGAACCACGGAGTAGACTATTGATATGGTATATCTGCGCATAGTTCCGTGCCTCGACATAGTAGCCTAAACCGCCCTGCCACTCGTAGTGACTGAGCTGCTCTAGCGGTTCACAGCATGCGGAGCGCATATCTCGTATGGTGACGAAGTCTAGGTCACGACGTGTGGTGATGCGAAGCTTCGTGATGAGGATAGTCCCGACGGTGAGCTTTTCGCCAGACTGGATGGGACGCTCTTGCAGTTGCCCATTGATCTCCTCACGAACGTAAGTTTTGCTCTCGATCATCAGTTCACCTTGTCGCTCGGACACTTCGCTAAGCGGCTTCTCGCCAACGCTTAGGATGCCACCCCAGAGGATAGCTTGCGGGTCACTGTGGGTGATGACGATGCTACCCGTGCGGTCTAGCTGGCTAGGCTTGTACTGTAGTCCGCAGTAAGAGTCGGTCTCGATGCGCTTGGTCGTACCATCGGCAAGAGGGATGGAGATGGTCACCTGGTCGTGCTTAGCCGTTTCCCCAGTGCCGTCCTCTAGGAGCGTGAGCAGGAGCTCTAGCTGCGTGAGGTTGGAGGCGCGCAGATTGGTGCGTAGGTACTCCATCGCCCAGCGACGCATCTGCTGTACCGTGTCGGGGTAGATACCCAACAGCTCGAAGAGCTCGATAGTCTCACGCTGTAGCGACATAGAGCGGTCTCGCCAGAAGTAACCGCCAACGAGGGTGTTGGCAAAGAAAGCTCCCTGAGCCGCTTCGTAGGATAGGTGGTCGTGCAGGATCTCGGCGAGCTGTCGTGCTTGCGCTACGTTGCCCAGCTTGCAGAGCGTGTAGGCTGCTTGCGGTAGGGCGTAGAGGGGGAGCTGCTGCGCCTCCTTGACGAGGAGTGGCGTGAGGTAGTCGATGAGTGTCTTCGTGGTCTGGTCTTTTTGCAAAGCCTTAGCATCACGCCAGCGGTAGGAGAGGTAGAGCCACTCGGCACCCCATGCGGGGAGGGTCGGTTTCCGCTTGCTCTTGACTAGCTCTTTCTTCATCTCTTGCATCTGCTTGGTCGTGGTGCGGTCGTAAGCCTGCCAACCACGAGTGAGCATGGCGGTTATCTCTTCGTTTGGCTCTAGTTCACTGACCGATGCGAGGTAGTCGAGGATGAGCGGCGTGAGGTAAGAGGAGCCTGGCATATCGGGGTACCACGACCAGTCTCCTGAACTGGTCTGTAGGTTGCGCAACTGCGCTATGTCCTTAGTAGCGGTGCGCTTATTGGGCGCCTTGAAGAGTGTCCAGAGCTGTTCCTGTGCACCGTCTAGCCACCGCTCGGTAGCACGCCAAGGAGTCTCGTCTAGCGGTAGGAGTGTGATCTCACGGTTGCTGGTCAACTTGTTGGCACCCTCGGTTGCTTTCGCTTGAGCTTGTGCCTGAACCCACTGAGCTATCTCCGGCTGGCGTAGCAGTCGCTGCGTGCGGGTCAAAGTGTAGATGCGCATCACCGTATTGATAGCGTCTCGCTCCTCATTGTTAAAGAGGATCGGCAGTTGCTGCAAGGCGAAGTAACGTGGATTGCTCCAGAGCTGTAGGTGTAGCGAAGCTGACGGATCGCTTGCCTGCCCGAGCAACGCGCTGAGCGGATAGGAGTAGCTTGCCTGCTTGTCCCATGCGAAGGGGATACTCTCGACGGTGCGTACCGTCGCTGGCTGTACGGGGATGACGTATTCCTCGCCATCGCTGAGTGAGTCGCTGACGAAGTAGACCTGTACCCGCAGTGCCGAGAGATCTGGCAGAGCGGGTAGGGCGATGGCGTAAGGCGTCACGCCACTGGCGGGAACGGTGAGAGCGAACTCCAGCGTGCCGTCGGCAAGCGGTGTCGCCGTGCTGTCCGCCGCCAGAGCATCGTAGAGGACTAGTCGGAGGTTGCCACGGAGCGGCTCCTCGGTGAGGTTACGAATCGACCCCGTCAAGTAGGCTTGGTCTCCCTGCATGAGGAAGCGTGGCTGCAGCGTCTCGACCATCAGCTGGCGGTAGCTCTTGATGTCGGCCGTAGCGGCGCAGTCCGTCAATCTGCTGTCGTAGCCAAAGAGCGCAAGGCGATAGCTGGAGAGTGCTTCGGGCATCTTGCCCGTAAAGGTGACAATGCCCTCGTCGTCGGTGTAGAGGTCCGCTAGGAAGAAGGCGGTCTGAGAGAAGTCCTTCCGCAAAATAGGCGCGGCGAAGCCAGTGACCACCACCTCGTCTAGTCTGTTGCTGCTCTCTCTCTTTGCTCCGGCTTCGTCATAGGCGAGGTCTAGATCATCTTCTACTAAGGATTCGTTCTTGGCAAGAGCCATCATCGGCGGAACGCTTGCTCTAACACCATAAACCGCACCAGAAAGCGCACCATAATCCATTGGCGTGAGCTTCTCTAGGTCAAATCTGAAGCAAGGGTTAGGACTGACATTCTGAAGGTAGAGCGGTATGTATTGAGCCAAGCGATAGATGCTGTGCGAGCGCAGGCTCTCCAAGGCAGCGTCATACATCCACGCCATGACGGGGATGCGGCGAGCAGGCGTGCCATCGCTGTAGGTGAGGCGAGCTTGCCACGTGTGGGTCTCGCCAGCGAGGAGCTTGTCGGGCATCTCGATCCACGAGAGCTGCAGGGTCGGCTGGTCAGCCGTATAGCGATACTCTAAGCTCTGAGAGGTGTAGCGTCCGTCGCGCACGCAGTACAGCTCTATGCGGATCTGCCCCTTCGGGTCGACACTCTTGGGGAGCGTCGGCTGCCAGCGACCCACCTGCTGGGCGGGGAGCGCAGGGAGCTGTCCGTAGATAGCGGGCTGGTCTACCGTATTGATGACGTAGTAGATAGACTGCTGGCTCTCGTTGCTGGCATAGTATATCGTAGGCGCGCCACCTCGTGGATATTCCTTCGAGGGCGAAGCAGCCCACAGCACCCTCTGTATCGGTAGACGCTTGTCATGCTCTGCAAAGAGGACTACCTCTTGCTCTTTCTCTAGCGTCTCACCCCTCTTATCGTGGTAAATGTAAGTCAAGCGGTAGGAGCCCGAAGGTAGGCGAAGCCACTCAGCGGGCAGGTGCTGCTCTTCGTTGGCGGGCACCTCTACCGACCAAGAGCTTGTCGTATCAGCGAGCGAGGTGAGTCGTAGCTCTAGCGTTGTGGCTATGGGCGTATTGTCCTCGTTGGTTACACGGATGGTAAAAGTC
>NZ_CAMYEZ010000131.1 GCF_947254915.1 uncultured Porphyromonas sp.
TAACCGCTGTAGGGACGCACGATCTGTGCGTCCGTTGTCGAACGACGAGACGTGTGACGGCTGTAGGGACGCACGGGAGTGTCTAGCGGGAGGGCGTCCGTCCCCGTTAAATCCACGGATACCGTAACTTTTGACACAACGGACGCACAGATCGTGCGTCCCGACAAAGGGCTACTCGTTCTGTGCGTCCCTACGACTACAAGCCTGGCTGTAGTCGCACTGTGCTAGGGGGGGGGGTTACTCCTTGACGACGGGCGTGATGCGGTCTAGCTCGAAGCCGTCAGCCAGCGTAGCACCCTTGGTCACCTGGCGGGTGTTGACATTGTACTGGTAGATGGTCGTAGGAGCGCCCTCCACGTTGGCACCGATGCTGACCAAGTCACCATTACGAACGGCTAGCTGACCATAGTTACCATTGCTAAAGGGAATATCCTTGATATGCTCGACCTGATGCGTCTTCATGTTGCAGCGTAGCCAGTAGTAGATGTAGCGGTTAGTCTTGCTACTCCAGTCAGTATTGCCCTTCTCCTTGAAGTCTGGATCCTGCATATAGAGGAGCACCTCGTCATCATTGAGCGGGAAGACCGTGATGATCTTACCACGAGGCTGTGCATATCCGTCGAAACTCTTGTCCGTCTCCATAGAGCCTGCATTGACACGGAAGAGGAAGCTACGCTGCTTCGTACCGCTCTTCTTCTTAGCATTCTCGGGGATATTGCAGGAAGCTGCAGCAAAGTAGAAGTTACCCTTAGAGTCAAAGAAAGTCTTCTGACAGCGCGTCTCACCAAAAGAGGTTGAGCTCAGGTGCTCACAGCGTGGATCCTTGTCGATCTTCTTCACCGCCATCGTACTCGCATCAATGAATGCGATGTAGATCTCATTACGCTTGGGAGGCTGTGCCATCTTAGTCTTCTTAGACTTGACCATATAGACGTGTGGGAAGATGAGCATATTGTCAGCCTTGCGGTAGCCTAGCAGACCGCTAGAGTTAAAGAGCTCACCCTCGGCAGGCTTAGGTAGGTCAAGCTTGCCCTCAGCAACGATGGCCATCTTATTGACATCAACCTTGACCCAAGACATCTCCTGCTTGTCACCTACGGAGCTAACTAGGACAAGTGTGTTGTCGTCTAGCCAAGCGTGTGAGAAGCGACGGTCTAGGATCTGTGGCATGGGGAACTCCTTGATTGTCTCGATGCCCGTGTTGGACACGCGGAACTTGCCGAAGCGACCCTCGCGAGAGATGTTGTAGTAGTAACCATTGTGGTAGACCACGTTGGGCGTTAGGGTAGATGCAGAGGTCTCTACCCCCTGTCCCTTAATGCTGAAGACACCCTGGGTCAGATCAGCAACACGTGCGATGATGTGCGGGTCTGCGTTGGCCGTTGAGCTCCCAGCGGTAGAAGCCTCTATGGGAACCCATAGGTCATAGCCCACAGTTATCTCCTTCTCAGGCTGGGGCGTATCTGGGCCACACGACGTGAATGAGAGTGTGACGAGAGCGACCACGAGGGCCGCCAGTAAGCGATAAGCTTTAGTCATAGTAATCTAAGTTTTGATGATTGATGTAAGTGTTCGTATGTCTTCTAGTTAAGGAATATGCGGAGCTTGCAGTAGAAGGCGCGTCCAGGCTTCTGTAACATATAGTTGTCATAGAGCGGACGGTCTAGTAGATTGCTGCTCTGCAGAGATATGGAGTAGCGGTCGTGAGCGAAGCTCCAGGTGACCCCAGCCGAGAGGTCGTAACTGGTCGGGATGACCGCCTTGGTGTTTTTGCGCCCAAAGGCTGCCCAGGTGAGGTAAAACCAGTGGATATAGCCTAGACCCGCATTAAAGTGTATAGCACTTGCCTGGATGCCAAACGGCTTGCGCCAGTTAGCCCCTAGGAGTAGATTGCCATATAGGAAGGGATCGTTGGGGATCCGATAGCCGTAGGTCGGGTTGGGCTGACCGTAGACGTTGATGCGCGTGCGGTCCCGCTCGTCGGTGTAGGTGCCGTTGAGCGTGAGGTCGAGGAGATTAGCATAGTTGTACTTGACCTCCATCTCGCCACCGAGGACGAGCGACGAACCGACATTGTCGTACTGGCTCTCGACGTCACCCAGCACCACACGGTGTATGTAGTTGGAGACGTTGCGATAGAAGGCGGTCGCCTCGTAGTTGAGGAAGTGCAGGCCACCCCACTGAGCCTGTCCGTAGAGCGTTAGGTTGAGGTTGTAAGCTTGCTCAGGCTGGAGCTTGAAGTTGGGGTAGATATTGGCTCCATTACCCATCAGCTCACGAGCTGTCGGCAGGCGGGTGGCACGCTCGAAGGAAGCTTTGACAGCCAGCTCGTCAGCAATCGTGTAGCGTAGTCCTAGCCCGTAGCCCAGTTTGTTTTTAGTCTGTTGCGTAGGCACATCTTTGACACCCGTCAGCCAGTACATATCAGCCTGCTCGATGGCAACGTGGTAGAGGTAGTCCTTGGCAAAGATCATCCCACGCAGACGGCCATGGAGGAGTGTCGTGCCATACGAGAGCCCGAAGATGTGCTGCGCCATGCGGTCACGTGACGACTCAAAGTCAAGATCGTAAGTATCGTACCGCTTATTGGCTATGGAGCTCATCTGATAGTTGAAGTTGAGATCTCCGCCCTGAGGGATGCTGTAGGCGAGGTTAGCACGTGCCGTCCAGGAGGGGCGCACCGTGTGGCGGATCATACGAGTGCGACGCATCAGCTCGCTGTAGTGTGTCTCTACGAAGGTGCCATCCCAGCTATACTTGCGGTAGGCAGTATCTGTGATCATGATATGATTGCGAGCGAAGGAAGCGTCCAGCGTGGCGGAGAGCCCTGGGGTGAAGAGATTGCGCTTGGCATAGTGTGCCGAGAAGCTCAAGTCGTCGCGATCACGCATCGCCTCACCAATGACCAGCGTCTGACGAAAGCCGGTCTGTATCTCGCTGGCACTCTTTGTATAGCCTACCCCGAGCAGAGCCGCATCAGCCCACGGCTTCTTGGTCACGCCCAGCTGCAGCCGTCCTAAGATCGACTGGTAGCCATCGTGAAAGCGTCGGAAGTCGCGCTGCTCGTACTCTTGCTTTTCACCATTCCACACCTCCATGCCACGCATGATGTAGTCATTCTTAGAGTACTGATAGCGTAGTGTGGGGCGCACCGTAAAGCCACTCCGCTGCTCTCTATACTGCCCCGCTAGATCTAGCGCAAAGGTGTGAAAGGAGCCACCCCGCAGCGAACAGTCCAAATAGCTCTCCCCACGGCTGTTGGTCACGATGTTGACCGCTCCACCGAGGGCATCCATACCTAGCTCAGGCGGCACAACCCCTTTGTAGATCTCAACACGATCAATGAGGTTCACCGGCAGTGTAGCGAGCGAAGCCCCCTCGCCCATCGAGGAGAGTGGCACACCATTGATAAAGTAGCGAACGGCACTACCCGACAGACCATTGATCGACAGCTCATTGCTTGAGCCCACACCACCAGACTCTCTGAGACGTACGCCCGAGCTCTGAGCGACCAGTTCGTTGAGACTCCCCATCGAGGCGATGAGAGGCTTGACATCTAGGCTGATCGCCGAGAGCGTCTGCTGCTGCATGATACGTCTATGGGTAGGCGCCACGACGATCACCTCGCCGAGGTTCTTATAGTCTATCGTATCGTGAGGCTGTGTGCGTGTCTTCCTCTGAGCAGTGATCGGGAGCACACAGCTAGCTAGGAGCAGAAATAGGTAAAGGTAGCTACGTCTCATCGGCTTACTGAGCTATAGAGTCAGACTGGTGTAGCTTCTCGCCAGTCTCCTCGTAGATCGCTTTCTTGTCCATAATGGAGAGACGACGATGGGTCATGAAGAAGTCCACTTTCTTCAAGATCATCTCCTGAACCTCTGGCAGTTCGCCGAGCCCACGCACCACGCTCTCGACCTGATAGCCGAGCGCCTCTAGCTGGGGTTGCCACTCTTGGAGCATATCCTCCTGGGCATGCTCGCCCGCCACGATCATGAGCGGCTGTAGGCAGACTCGCTTGAGACCCGTAGCACGCAGACGCTCGAGCGCCTCCTCATAGTAAGGATAACCCTCCACACAGCCCACGATCACCTGTCCATAGCCGTGGCGCTGCAGATAGTGATCCAGCATCGCATACTGAGCCGTGGCACTATCGTAGGTGCCGTGACCCACCCATAGGTAAGCCACATCGGGCTCTAGATGAGCGGTCATGATAGCGGTCAAATCCTTATAATCACTCTCGTAGAAGAGGAGTGGCGTCACCAGTCTGATCTTCTTAAAGAGGTTCTGCTGATGCGCCACCTCATAGGATAGCGACTCCATCTCTACCCCATCGACGATGGTCGTAGAGACAACCAGCAGATGGGTAAAGCCTTCACGGGCTAGCTCTTTGAGCGCTTCGCCCGGCGTGGGGATCTCTATACCCCGCGCAGCTAGGCGCTTGCGCACGATACGCGAACTGTAAGCTTGACGAACCTCTAGGTTGGGATAGGCGGAGGCTATGCACTTATTGATCGCATCGAGGGTGACCCGACGGGTGTCGTCATGGGTCGTACCAAAGTGAACCACGAGGATAGCCCCTTTGTCATTAGGACCCATACCTGCAAAGAGCGAGTCGGTCTCAAAGATCTTATTGCCCGCCTGTAGCGATAGCCCACCTAGGAGTAGTGTCATATATAATAATAGGAGTCGTTGCATCATACGGTTGTTGCTTTGATCTGCTAGGTCAAGTCTAAGCATAGCACAGGGATAGCACCACGCTCGTAAGCGTAGCACCTCCTAAGAGATATATGCCTCTGATCCATTAACATAGCATTGAGGTACGCTTGCCACCGAGCGTACACAGTTATATACTAAGTTACGAGTGGAGGCAGGTCTCCTGACTTACCCCAGCCTATCAACGCCTTCCCACCAGACCTCAGTCGGGCAGTGGCTCATACGACTCTTGTGATAGGCTCTGTGAAATAGGGGGATCACAGTAGCGGGCACTGTACCAGATTCGCACTGGACTTCCCTCTTGCATCGCTCGGCAGGCGAGCTGATGCACCACCACTCAAAGATGTTGTACGGCAAAGATACAAAAAAGAGTCTAGAAACTAGAAGATTAGAAGTTAGAGATTCAGGGCTGACGCATTATATCGGACGAGTGCATCTACGTCTCTATGGCAGAAATCGGGAGGTGGAGGGAATCGGGAAATTCATCCGTAGATATTTTGGATTATCCAGCGAGGAAACGAAAAATTCTTCGGAAC
>NZ_CAMYEZ010000132.1 GCF_947254915.1 uncultured Porphyromonas sp.
CACAGCTACTCCATCCCCTTTGCCGTCATATAAACTATATCGCTTTTATGAATAAACTTCTCTTTCCCTTACTCCTATTACTATCCAGCGTCATGCTGGATAGTAATAGGAGTAAGGGAAAGAGAAGTTTCTTCATAAAAGCGATATAGTTTATATGACGGCAAAGGGGATGGAGTAGCTGTGCTTGCCCTCGCTGTCGGATAGTAATGCGTGGTAAATGCCTGAGGGGTAGCGCTCACCGCTCGGTAGGCGGGTGGTGATGGTGAGCTCGCCGGTCTGCGCTACCTCCTGATAGATCAGATTGCCCGCACCGTCTAGGATGCGTACGGTGGTACCTGCGGGGAGCTGGGTGAGGGTGATAAGGTCTGGATCCTCGGGGCGTAGCGGGTTGGGGTAGATGTAGACCTCTTTGCTCTGTGCGGACCAGTCGCTCGTCTGACCTATATAGAGAGAGACGAGTCCTGCTGAGGTGGCGATGTAGAGGACTCCTCGCTCCTTGTCGATGGCGAGGGAGAGGACGTCGTTGGTGAGTAGGGGACTATTGTCCTTGGTGTAGTGTGCTAGGAGCTGAGTGCCGTCGGAGGAGAGGAGGTAGAGCCCGTCTGATCCAGTGCCGCACCACTTATTGCCGAGCGCATCGATGGCGATGGCGGTGATGGGCATATTGTCGAGGACGTAGTAAAGGTTGGGCTCCTGTCCTCCTACGGGTCTAGAGGCTAGCGGGGAGCTTTGCGAGATGAAGCTACTGGGATTGGCGACGCAGATGGGACCTTTGTCAGTAGCTATCCAAAGGCTACCCGATGGATCTAGAGCTAGGTCGTAGTAGTACTTGGCGGCAATCTCCTTGCCAGTACGATCGACAAACTTAGAGACGAGGCGGTACTCATCGTCTGACTGATCTAGCGGTGTACCCTTGTCGTCAAAGATGAAGACGCCGTTATTGCCATCAGCACTGCGGTGGTATATGAGTAGCCACTTGACACCATTGGGTAGAGCCAGCATAGGACCGAAAGCGTTGACCAACTCTATGTCTGGGTACGAGATAGCTTTCATCGTGCCATCAGGAGTGCGCACTACGAGGGGGTTGGCTACCAACCCTTGACCTTGCGCCATCCATAGGTTGCCCTTATGGTCGTAGCATAGCGAGCCGACACGGACGTTGTGTGCTGTGGGTGAGTCATTGTCCCAAGCTCTGACGAATGGAGCATTGTCTGGAGTGTATCGATTGAGGATCAAGCGCCCTTGGATCTCATAGAGTCCCTCGCCCCAAGAACCAACGAAGTAGTGGTTAGCGTCATGCGGGTCAACGGCGATGGAGACGAGGTCGTAGACGGGGATGTAGTTGGTCTGCTCGACGATCTGCCAGTAGGTCCAGTTGTCCCATCGCGGTGGGGTGTAGATCTGGATGTGACCTGGTATCCAGAAGGCGTCGTAGTTGCGCCCTCCGCTGACGGAGTAGAGCCTGCCATGCTGAAAGGTGATGTAGAAGTGCTTGTTGACCTTCGGGGCATTGGCTTCGAGGGATAGCTTGTCGAGAGAGACTTTGCCCTCGGAGGCGGAGGCGAGGTTGGCTTTGTAGAGAGAGCCCCCCGCTGTGAACCATAGCCGATCTGCTGAGCTGTCGCCTGAGAGACTCTGCAGACGGGCGGGTAGGTCGATGCGTATGCGTTCGCCTCTAGATCGCCACACGAGTAGTGAGTCGGCGCCTGCGACGGCAACGCCATCGGCTAGTGGGAAGAGACGCTGTGCCCAGCCACTCTGCGCCATCATTTGAGGGGTGGCACTGGCTTGGGTTAGCGTGGTGCGATAGAGGTTCTTCAGGCTGTCTATGTACCAGAGCGAGCCATCGGGTAGGGCGGTGATGGAGGTCATTTCCTTTGCTGGTAGACCGCTGATGAGGCTCCATGAGGCGGGGTCTTGGAGGTTTTGCGAGAGGGTACTAGAGCGTAGCCCTTCCTTGGTTAGCGCATAGAGCTTTTCGTCTAGAGCAAAGGCGTCTAGCACCTCTTTGCCTAGAAAGGCTGTGGCAACGATCTGATGATTGTTGAGATCGATCTGCATGAGCCCAAAGTGACCAGCGATGAAGGCGTACTCCTTATAATAGAAGATGCGCGTGGCGGTCTTGTCGTTGAGGTTGCTATTGTCGCTGATGCCTACAAGGTTGTAGATGTGGTCACTGTAGATGAGGTCGATACGCCCCGAAGCGTAGTAGACGGTGGTGACCTTGTGGCTCGGCGAGTAGCGGATCATACGAGCGTCTAGGTCGCTGATAGGGGTCAAGCCATCGAGGAGGTGGATCTCATTGGGATGCTCTGGAGAGACGGTGCCGATGACGCCCTCGGTGGTGAAGAGTACCTGCTCGGGCAGATCGGCGACAAGCTCTACATCTCCTATGGCTAGGTGCCACTGCCACAGTGGCTCTTGAGCTGTTAGCGGGAGGGTGCACAGAAAGAGCGGGAGGAGGAGTAGGTGTATGGAGGCTTTCATAGGCTGTGCTGGGTAAGGTATGTGCGGAGCTGGTCAACGGCTCGTGTGCGGTGGCTGATGGCGTTCTTCTCTTGTGGACTCATCATGGCAAAGGTCTTGTCAAAGTCCTCTGGCACGAAGAGACTGTCGTAGCCAAAGCCTTCGGCGCCCTCCTCGTGGTCTATGATACGTCCCGCTACACGCCCCACGAAGTGGTGCTGCTCGCCCTGACTATCGATCAGTACGATGACACACTCGAAGTAAGCGCGCCACGGCTCGGGGTGTGAGGCTAAGGAGTCCAGAAGGTGCTTCCTATTGGCCACGTCGTCACCGTCACGACCAGCGTATCGAGCTGAGTGCACGCCTGGGTCACCGCCTAGCGCCTCGACAAAGAGCCCCGTATCGTCCGCAATGCAGGGCTTGTGGTAGAGGTCGTAGAGCGCTTGCGCCTTGATGGTGGCATTGCCTAGGAGCGTGGAGGCGCTTTCGTCGGGAGCTGTGTAGTGTCCTAGCGAAGAGGCTGAGCGCACTTCGCAAGTATCTCCGAGCATTGACTGGATTTCGAGGAGCTTGTGAGCGTTGTGTGTGGCAAGGTAAAGGACTTTCATGTAACTTTGTGGAGGTTCTACATAAGGTTGGTTACAAAAGTACTGAAATGAATGGGATAAGCCAAATAGATGAGCTCTGTCGTCAGTTGCCCTACTGCGAGGTGGATGCGCCTTTTGGTCCAGAGGTGGTGACCTACCGTCTATCGAGACGCATCTTTGCGCTGCTGTGGCTGGAGCATGACCCAGGCATAGTGTCGCTCAAGGTGAACCCTGACTTGATAGAGCCATTGCTAGACCAGCATAGCGACCTGCAGCCCGCCTTTCACCTGAATAAGAAGCACTGGATACAGCTGGAGCTACCGACTAGTGAGTCTGAGGAGTGGATCGCTCGGCTCTTACGTCACTCCTATGCGCAGGTGTGGCGCAAGCTCCCGAAGATCCAGCAGCGTCTCCTGCCTCTCGGAATAGACATCTACAACCAAGCACAGAATGAGCAAGATCTCCTTTGAGATAACCGAACTAGACCATCCCATAGAGAGCACCTACGACTACCTGGTCAAGCTCCTACAGGAGAGGCCCAGCCTCCCCTCGGGGACGGTCATACATACGGACTATCAGACGGCGGGACGAGGACAGCTAAACAATAGTTGGTTTAGTAGTCCTCGGCTCAATGCGCTCCCTTCGATATACCTTCGTCTAGATCGACCTTTGCAGCAGATCTGGTCTATCAGCGAGGCGACCGCCCTTGCGGTTTATAAGAGCTACAAGGAGCAGCTTTCTAGCGAGGATACGATTGAGATCAAGTGGCCGAACGACATCTTCGTCAATGACCACAAGATAGCCGGCATCCTGATCCACAACGCTCTGGTCGAGGGCTCGGTCGCAGAGACGATTATTGGGATTGGAATGAATATCAACGAGGGAGCTTTCCCGCCTGAGCTCCCGCAAGCGATCTCTTTGCGTCTTGTGACGGGGCAGACTTATGATGTGAAAGCTTTCCTCCGCCAGATGCTAAGCCACTTAGGGGAGCAGCTTGCTCGTCAAGACTATGCGGCACTGCACGCAGAGTACAACGATCTCCTTTACCAGCGAGGCATTCGGGCTCGCTACCGTGATGTCGCCACGGAGGAGCCGTTTGAAGCAACGATCCAGGAGGTAAGCCCTCAGGGACAGCTCGTCCTAACGACCACTACGGGGGAGGAGCGACGCTACGCCTTCAAAGAGATTGTCTACCTTTAATATAAGAGTATGTCTGAGCGCACGAAGATAGAGCACCGCCCTCTCACCCATGCTGAGGTGAAGCTGATTAAAAGCTTGCAGCTGGCGAAGTATCGCAAGCAGTCCAACCTATTTATCGCTGAGGGCGAGAAGCTTATCGGCGAGATGCTTCCAGCTTATCGTTGCCAGCTACTCGTTGGTACAG
Organism: uncultured Porphyromonas sp.; assembly: GCF_947254915.1. Classification (GTDB taxonomy): domain Bacteria; phylum Bacteroidota; class Bacteroidia; order Bacteroidales; family Porphyromonadaceae; genus Porphyromonas. The sequence continues at coordinate 4,438 of NZ_CAMYEZ010000132.1, forward strand.
AGGGGCTAGTCGAGCCTCTGCTAGAGCGATGCCCAGAGAGCATTGCCGAGGCGGTGATCCTGCCTGATCCGAAGCAGATAGAGCGGGTGAGTGGACTGAAGAGTCCTCGTCCGCTACTGGCTCTTTGCGAGATCCCAACCGTAGAGGCACCTCAAGCGCTACAACAACCCACGCTCCTTCTAGACGATGTGCAGGATCCCGGCAATGTCGGGACGCTCCTACGCACTTGCGACTGGATGGGTATCAGACAAGTCCTCTGCACCGAGGGCTGCGCAGACATCTATTCGCCCAAGGTGTTACAAGCAACTATGGGCGCTTTGGCGCGTGTGCAAGTCTATCGCTACACCGATAGGACGGCTCTGCTCACGATGCTAACGCAGACGGAGATACCTGTGATAGGAACCTTCATTGATGGCGCACCGCTTCGCACGTTACGACTGGCACCTGAGCAACCTTATATATTGGTATTGGGCAATGAGGGCAATGGCATCTCGCCCGAGCTCTCTGCTCTAGTTTCTCAGCGGATTACGATCCCGTCGCCCGTCGATAGTCATTGCGAGTCGCTCAACGTGGCGGTCGCTGGCGCTATCGTTATGGCGCATCTGATCCTTTAGCCTAGCTAGCCCTCCGTCTGAGGAAGCAGAGGCTCTACCTGCGCTAGCACATCGTCCAGGTCGGCTAGGGTAGGGGCTTGGAGCATCGCTATGCGTAGCGCACGAAAGTTGGGAATGCCCTTAAAGAGTGGTGTGGCGGCTAGGTGGCGACGACTATGCAGGATGCCTCTGCGCGCGTCCAGCTTCTCAATAGTCTT
>NZ_CAMYEZ010000133.1 GCF_947254915.1 uncultured Porphyromonas sp.
GATGAAGTTGTGCAGGTAGCGGCGTCCGTGGTCGGAGATGTAGCTCTCGGGGTGAAACTGTACGCCCCAGAGCGGTAGGGCGCGATGCCGTAGCGCCATGATGGTGCCGTCGGACTGGGCGTGTGCCGTGACTTGTAGCGTGTCGGGGAGGTTGTCGGGCTGTACGACCCATGAGTGATACCGACCGATGTGGCTACCAGTGGGGATGTCTCGTAGCAATTCGTCGTGATGCTCGATGATGAGTTGGTCGGTGTGTCCGTGGAGGGGTGCTCGGAGCTGCGTTAGCTCAGCACCGCAGTAGGCTGCGAGTGCTTGATGTCCTAGGCAGACGCCCAGCATGGGCAGCTCTGTGTGGTAGCTGTCGATGAGCTCCATCAGGTGGGTCTGCTCCGTCGGTACCCCAGGGCCTGGTGAGAGTAGGAGTCCGTGACTGCGTGCGACTATGGCGGGCGTGATCTGCTCCGTGTAGTGTATCTCCAGGGTGCACTCGTCGAGCTGGCGCAGGAGCTCTACGAGGTTGTAGACAAAGGAGTCGTGATTGTCAGCTATCAGTAGATGTTTCATTACAAGCTACGAAGATAGTATATTTGCAGATACAAACGAAGCTTGTGGCCGTACTTGACGAGTAACGATTTGTCCAAACGCATCTGACGGGTAACGATTTGTAGGGACGCACGATCTGTGCGTCCGTTGTATCAAAGGTTACAGCGTCGTGGTTTTAACGGGGACGGACGCCCTCCCGCTAGACACTCCCGAGCGTCTCTACAGGTCGTTACTCGTCTCGTGGAGCGGATACATAATGCAGAAAGAGTGAATGATATGAAGCAGTCGATGATTGATAGGCTCAACGAACTGGGCGGGCAGGGCAAGCCATTTGTCTTCTGCCTAGACTACGAGATGAGCGAACTGATCCTTCTGGAGAAGCCCCTGGCGCAGCAAGAACTACTCTTCGATATTGGGGGCGTGACCAATTGCTTGGCACGCTCCGTGAGCGATACGTCTGCTGTGCTACGCGCCACACCGATTAGCGAGGAGGCTTATGCGGAGCGTTTCGCAGTGATCCGTCATGCGTTGGAGCGGGGCGATAGCTTTTTGGCTAATCTGACGGTGGCGACTCCCATAGAGCTGAATATTTCGCTGGAAGAGGTATTTCTTCGTTCGCAAGTGCGCTATAAGTGCTACTTGCCGGGACGATTCGTTTGCTTTTCGCCTGAGACCTTCGTGCGTATCGTGGGGAATGAAATCAGTTGCTACCCGATGAAGGGGACGATAGATGCGACCCTGCCCGATGCGGCTGAGACGATCCTCGGTGACTACAAGGAGACGGCCGAGCACTACACGATCACCGACCTGATACGCAACGACTTGAGCCGTGTGAGTCACAACGTGGCGGTGAGGCGCTTTAGGTATATCGATGAACTGGTTACTAGTCGTGGGCGCTTGCTGCAGGTGAGTTCGGAAATCGTTGGGCAGCTGAGTCCCAACTGGCGCGCTCATCTCGGGAGCATCCTGAACGAACTGCTCCCAGCGGGCTCTATTAGCGGGGCTCCCAAGGAGGCTACTGTACGGGCGATCGCTGTAGCGGAGGGGGAGCCGAGAGGCTTTTACACAGGCATCTGCGGATACTTCGACGGAGAGACACTGGACAGTGGTGTGATGATACGCTTCATAGAGCAGCAGGCGGATGGAGCGCTGCGCTACCGTAGCGGTGGCGGGATCACGATCAATAGTCACTGCGCGGAGGAGTATCGGGAGGTGTGTCAGAAGGTTTATCTACCATTCGTATGAGTCAAGTACCGTTATTATTGGAAAGCCTCCGCTACGTAGATGGAGAGCCGGAGCTGCTGCCTCTACACCAAGAGCGTGTCGACCGGTCGCTCGCTGAGTATGGCGTCAAGCCTCGCTGGCGGCTGGCGAACTATCTGGCGCTGCACCCTTGCCCTGCGTCACTCATGGGGGTGGTCAAGTGTCGTCTTCTATACGATGCGGAGCCTCTGGAGGTGGGCTACGCTCCTTATCATCGGCGTACGATCCAGTCGCTGAGAGCTGTCGCTGCACCTGCGCTGGACTACCATCTCAAGTGGGCCGACCGGGCGGCTTTACAAGCACTGCTAGCGTTGCGTGGCGATGCGGATGAGATTGTAATCGTTAATGAGGAGGGCTTGCTCACGGACAGCTCCTACACGAATATCGCTTTGCGCCAAGGAAACCGCTGGTACACGCCTCGTGTGCCACTACTTGCGGGGGTGCAACGGGCTCATTTGATCGCTGAGGGTGTACTAACGCCTCGCGACATACCGCTCGCCGAACTATCCGCCTACGACCGCATCGCCCTCATCAACGCTATGATGCCGTGGGCGGAGCGGATCGAGCTGCCTGTCGCGGAGATTAGAGACTAGAGTAGATCTGAGTGATCTGAGCTATCTGATGTCTCCGATAGCTCCGATGTCTCCGATAGCTCTGATGTCTCTGATAGCTCTGATGTCTCCGATAGCTCCGATGTCTCCGATAGCTCTGATGTCTCTGATGTCTCCGATAGCTCCGATAGCTCCGATGTCTCTGATGTCTCCGATAGCTCTGATGTCTCCGATGTCTCCGATAGCTCTGATGTCTCCGATGTCTCCGATGTCTCCGATGTCTCCGATGTCTCTGATGCCTCCGATAGCTCTGATATCTCCGATGTCTCCGATGTCTCTGATGTCTCCGATAGCTCCGATCCTCGCTGGCTCGCTTTCGACAAAAAACAAGCTCACACCTAGAGTAGCGTCTACTCTAGGTGTGAGCTTATACAAACGCTAGATAGCCCAGCTATCTAGAGCATATAACCTTATGGGTTAGAGAAGTGGTGCAACGGTATACTAGTACTCGTCAGATACAGACAGCTTAGCGCGACCCTTGGCGCGACGCATAGCTAGTACCTTGCGACCTGATGCTGTCGCCATACGAGCTCTAAATCCGTGCTTATTCTTTCTCTTACGGTTCGATGGTTGGAATGTACGCTTCATATCGGTATGTCTCTGATGCTTATGATTACTATGGTGAAGGACTTACTCGCCATGAGTAAAGGCTTCGGTTGGCAAAGGTACAAAAAATATCTTTACCTACCACAGCCCTAGAGTGACCGTAGATGCAACTATTAAATGAGAATGCTAGACGGAGACGGGCGCAGGGATGTGCGGGTAGGGGTTGTAGTCGGAGAGGGTGAAGTCGTCATAGACGAAGTCAAAGAGCGACTGCTCACGGTCTCGGAGGGTCATCGTGGGGAGTGGGCGTGGCGTGCGTGTGAGCTGCAGACGCGCCTGCTCGAGATGGTTCTTATATAGATGTGCATCGCCGAGGGTGTGGATGAAGCGCCCGGGACGTAGCCCTGTGACTTGCGCTGTCATCATGAGGAGGAGGGCGTAGGAGGCGATGTTGAAGGGGACCCCGAGGAAGATGTCGGCACTGCGCTGGTAGAGCTGCAGGTCTAGCTTATCCCCCACGACGTAGTACTGCATGAGACAGTGACAGGGGGAGAGGTGCATAAGGGGTAGGTCGGCAACGTTCCACGCTGAGACGACGATGCGGCGGCTGTCGGGCTGATGACGTATCAGGTCGAGCGCTTGCTGCATCTGGTCAATGGTCTGCCCCGTGTGTGGGTCGAACCAATGTCTCCACTGCGCCCCGTAGATGGGACCTAGGTCGCCCGCTTCGTCGGCCCACTCGTCCCAGATAGAGACCTTGTTGTCGTGCAGGTACTGAAGGTTGGTATCGCCCTTGAGGAACCATAGTAGCTCGTGAATGATACTGCGCAGGTGTAGCTTCTTGGTGGTGAGCAGGGGGAAGCCGTCGGCTAGGTCAAAGGTCATCTGATGTCCGAAGACACCGACGGTGCCAGTGCCCGTGCGGTCAGTACGTTCGTTGCCCTCGGTGAGGACACGCTCTATCAGGTCAAGGTATTGCTGCATAGTGGTACGTTGGTTAGAGTGAAGGGGCGGACAGATGGTCCGCCCGCCCCCTAAGAGATTGTCATTTACTCGTCTGTGTCCGCTACGCCTCAGCAGGCGTAGAGGTCTGCACAGCGTAGTGCTGGAGCTGCTTGGGATCGAAGCGACGTATCAGTCCCTCGCACTTGTCCATCTCTCCACTGGCGTACTGTATATATACGTGTGTGGAGTGCTCGTAGAGGTCGGGACGCTCCTGCGCGGCGATGAGTAGCAGGTGTGCGAAGATGCAGTGGCCACACATCTCGACGAGACGACGAGCGTGGTAGTCGAGGAGGGTCTGATCCTTTGCCTCGGTGACGAGCTCGGTACAAGCCTTGGCACGCTCTATCCAAGTGGCTAGTAGCTCCTTGGTCTCCTGCCACTCGGGCGAGACCGCTACCTGCTGGTACTCCTCTAGGCGTGCGAAGTATGTGCCAGTGGTGACGTGGCGGATAGCTGCTACGACCTGTAGCTGCGTGGTACCCTCGTAGATGTTGGTGATACGCACGTCACGATAGAGACGCTCGCAGGTGTAGTCCTTCATATAGCCTGAGCCACCGTATATCTGGATGCAGTCGTAGACGTTTTGGTTGGCTAGCTCGGTGCTCATGCCTTTGCCGATAGGCGTATAAGCGTCAGCCAAGCGGCTGTAGTACTTCTGCTCCTTGCGCTCCTCGGGGGTAAGCTTGCGCTCACGAGCTATGTCGTCGTAAGCCTTGTACATATCCACGAAGCGGCTCGTCTCGTAGAGATGCGCACGGGTTGCGTCAGCCTTAGCACGTATGAGGGCGAGCATCTCATAGACAGCGGGGAACTTGTCGATGGCGTGTCCATACTGATGACGGTCGGTAGCGTAAGCCTTAGCCTCACGATAGGCAGCCTCGGAGATACCGACAGCTTGCGCCATGATGCCTAGACGAGCGCCATTCATCAGAGACATGACGTAGCGAATGAGTCCTAGGCGACGCTCGCCACAGAGCTCGGCAGGAGCATCCTTGAAGACAAGCTCGCAGGTGGGGACACCCTTGATACCCATCTTGTGTTCTATGCGGCGGACGGTCACGCCCCCCTTCTTAGCATCATAGATAAACATCGAGAGACCACGCGCATCCTTGGTTCCCTCCTCACTACGTGCCAGTACGAGGTGGATATCGGAGTCGCCATTGGTGATAAAGCGCTTGACACCGTTGAGGTACCACTGCTGGTCAGCCTCGTTGTAGGTAGCCTTGAGCATAACGGCCTGCAGGTCACTACCTGCATCCGGCTCGGT
>NZ_CAMYEZ010000134.1 GCF_947254915.1 uncultured Porphyromonas sp.
CTGGTCAGCCTCGTTGTAGGTAGCCTTGAGCATAACGGCCTGCAGGTCACTACCCGCATCAGGCTCGGTCAAGTCCATAGACATCGTCTCGCCAGCGCAAACACGGGGGAGGAAGCGCTCACGCTGATCCTCAGAGCCAAACTCGTAAAGCGTCTCGGCGCAGTCTTGTAGTCCCCAAAGGTTCTCAAAGCCAGCGTCAGCACGTGAGACCATGTCGGCAGCCATAATATAAGGAGTGATCGGCATGTTGAGTCCTCCGTAGCGACGGGGGAGTGCCATACCCATGAGCCCAGTCTGTCGTACGGTGTCCAGGTTTTGCGCAGTGAGCGGATCGTAAGAGACACGTCCCTCGTGGAGCGTTGGTCCGGTCAGGTCAACCTCGGCCGCATTGGGTGCGATCACCTCGCCACACACCTCACCGACTATCTCTAGTACACGCTGGTAACTATCCAGCGCATCGGCATAGTCTGAGGGGGCGTAGTCATACTGGTCAGCATCGGCATAGTCACGCTCCTTAAGCCGTGCAATGCGCTCCATAAGCGGATGCTGGAGGTGGTACTGTATATGTGGATTGTCTGTATAGAAGTTTGCCATGATTCTGTCGTCTAGAGGGAATTACCTAGAGTTTTGCTTGTAGTACTTGATGAGCTTGGGGATAACCTCCTCGATACGTCCCATGATGACGTAGTCAGCGATCGTGTTGATCGGAGCGTCGGGATCCGTATTGATAGAGATGATCATAGAGCTCTCCTGCATACCAGCCACATGCTGTATCTGTCCGCTAATACCGCAGGCAATGTATAGCTTAGGACGCACGGTCACACCAGTCTGTCCTATCTGTCGCTCATGCTCGGTAAAGCCCGCATCGACGGCTGCACGCGTAGCACCTACCTCTCCGCCTAGCAGATTGGCCAGCTCGTGAAGTAGCTCAAAGCTCTCGGCACTACCGACGCCGTAGCCTCCCGATACGATGATGGGGGCTCCGCCAAGGTTAATCTTGCTCTTGGCAACGTGGCGGTCGATGATCTCAATGACAAAGTCCTCATCACGAACGAAGTCAGCCACCGAATGGTTAATCACCTCGCCCTTGTGGTCAGCTTTGTAAATCTCTTTCTTCATCACACCTGGGCGTACCGTCGCCATCTGTGGACGATGCTCAGGATTGACAATCGTTGCCACGATGTTACCACCGAAAGCTGGGCGGATCTGGTAAAGGAGGTTCTTGAACTCCTTGCCTTTCTCCGTATGATCTCCGATCTCCAGAGAGGTACAGTCAGCAGTTAGTCCGCTGCCCAGTGACGAGGAGACACGAGGACCCAGATCACGTCCTATGGTTGTCGCACCGAGGAGGCAGATCTGAGGCTTCTCCTGCTGGAATAGCTTAATGACGATGCTTGCGTGTGGTAGCGTCTGGTAATGCTCCAGACGAGGGTCTATGAAGAGGTGTAGCTTGTCTACGCCATAGGGCATGACCGTGTCGGCTATCCCCTCAGCGCGGTCGGTGATAGCTATCGCCTCTAGTGCCACGCCCAGCTGGTTGGCCAGTGAGCGCCCCTTGGTGAGTAGCTCTAGGCTGACGTCGTGTACGCTCCCATCTTCGATCTCTAGGTATACGAATAGATTGTTCATAGTCTGTCTTATTATATGGGTGTGCAAAAGCGGCACTCTTTCAGCCGATGGTGTGGTTTGCTAATAGGGTTTGTATCAAAGTCTCTAGGTCGGCATCGCTGCTGGAGAGGTGCATCACCTCCTTAGCCTTAAAGACGACGCTCTCGATACTCTTGACCTTCGTCGGAGAGCCCGAGAGACCGCACTGAGCGATGTCTGCGCTCGTGCTCTCAGCCGTCAAGATGTCGATAGTCAGCTCCTCGGGATTGCTCTCGAGGCGCTTGCGCCATGTCTCGGGCAGTGCGTCTAGCTCTAGAGCCGAGGCTGCATATTTGTACTTCTGTACACGCTTAGCATTGCGTAGGCGACAGGGAGCAGCGCTACCCGTGACCGTCAGCAGGAGCGGTTTGTGAGCACGTACCGTCTCCACGCCATGCTCCAGACGGCGGGTGATGGTGAGCTGGTCGCCCTCTATCTGGTCTATCTGCTCGCAGTAGGTGACCACGTTGATGCCGAGCTTCTCACCCACCTGTGGTCCCACCTGAGCGGTGTCGCCATCGATAGCCTGACGGCCACCGAGGATGAGGTCGGGCAGTCCACCCTTGTAGATATGACGTATAGCGCAGGCCAAAGCGTAGCTCGTGGCAAGCGTATCAGCCCCAGCGAAAGCTCTATCGGTCAGCAGGTAACCGTGGTCAGCGCCACGGTAGAGCGCCTCACGGATGATCTCAGCTGCACGGGGAGGACCCATGGTGAGTATGGAGACACGGCAGTCGGGATTTTGCTCCTTGATGCGGAGCGCCTGCTCGAGTGCGTTTAGATCCTCGGGGTTAAAGATAGCGTCGAGGGCGGCACGGTTCACAGTGCCGTCAGCCTTCATAGCATCTTTGCCGACATTACGTGTGTCGGGGACTTGCTTGGCAAGTACGATGATATCTTTGATCATATTTAGGTCGTAGTTGTGGTTTATGCTTGTTTAGATAGTTTGAGTCGCTCGAGGACTTTGTTTTGTCCTACGACTGCCTTGTAGGGCTTGACATAGTTTGGCTCCCAGTAGGCGGTGTCGACGTATCGCTCCTCCAGCCAATAGCTGCGCGCCACGGTGGCGAGCGTTTCGGCTGTTGGCGGAGCGACAGCGGTGCCCTCTACGGGTAGCGAGCCGACGTAGATGATACGGCTCTCGGCGGGTGCGTGCCACTCAGATGAGATGGTGACAAAAGTCGCTTTATCGCAAGGCCCCCCCTGAGCGTCGAAGGTCTGCTGATAAGCGTTTCCATGACCCGCATCGAGCAGCGTAACGGTCTCCCCAGCGAAGCTCGGCAAGCCTGCCAATAGAAGCTGCAAAGTGGAGACGGCTATGAGCGGGATGCTCCTCCCGAAGGCTAGTCCCTTGGCCAGCGAAGCCCCTATGCGCAGCCCCGTGTAGGAACCTGGTCCATCGGTTGTCGCTATGGCTGCTATCTGGTAGTCGTGCTCTTGGCACCAGCTGATAGCCTCCTCGGTGTAGCGTCCGATGAGCACCGCATTAGATATTTCTGTCTCTTGGTACACCTTAGTATATAGTATCTGCTCGCTGTCGGTCACAGCGACGCTACACCCTTGCAGGGCGGTATCGATGGCTAGGAGTACAGGTTTCGTTGCGTTCATAAGCACTAAGGTGCCAGACGATTGATAAGCCACGAATTATCCTCCTGACGCTCATAGAGGAAGCGGTCGTGCAGACGACTAGGACGACCCTGCCAAAACTCTATACGACTAGGCAACACGGCAAAGCCTCCCCAGTTGTCGGGGCGGGGGACAGTCTGCAGGGCAAACTTAGCGGCCTCCGTGACAAAGTGCGTGTAAATGTAGTTGCGGTCAGGTATCGGGTGACTCTGAGGCGATATGCGTGCTCCGATACGGCTCTTGTAGGGGCGTGTGGCGAAGTACTGATCACTGATCTCAGGCTCTAGATGTCGCACCGTACCCTCGACATGTATCTGTCGCTCCAGCTCGTGCCAAAGGAAGGTAAGGCTGACGTGAGGATTGGCAGCCATCTGCTGACCCTTGCGACTCTCGTAGTTGCTGTAGAAGATAAACTCCTCGCCGAGTAGCTCCTTGAGCAATACGGTCCGCGAACTAGGGTGTCCATCGGGCGTACTAGTGCAGACCAGCACAGCCGTAGGTTCTAGGACCTTAGGATCGTCCACTGCCTCTTGTAGCCATAGTCTGACTAGGCTAAAGGGATCGTCCGTTAGATCCTTACGACTGAGGCTCCTGCGCCCGTAGTCACGTCGTATGTCTTCGTAATGTAGATCCATAACTAATAAGGTGTGATAGGAGGGTGCTACGAAGCCATAGACGAGCTCGCTCACCACTCATTCGCATACAAAGATACGGAAATTCGCTCTTAACGGATCCGATCCAGTGAGCCCGAAGTAGTTTCATGTGGGGGAAACTACAGTTTCATCGGGAAGAAACTCCAGTTTCATACGGGAGAAACTAGAGTTTCATGTAGAAGGTCCTCCAGCTTCATCGGGGTTGACGCATTACGTAGGATGAGTCTCTCTACGGCACTATCAAGGAAATCGGACGATTCCTCGGTGGAGATTTTCGAAGCTCCACCGGGGAACGAACAAATTCTTCCGAACTTCGAAATCTTTCTTCCGAACTTTCATTTCATTCTTCCGAACTTTTATTTCCCGTCTCCGTGGAGAATTTTCTTTTGCTCCCTGGAGATCCCCAATTTCCTCGGGAGAAACCTAGGTTCTTCGGGATTTTTTCAAGCTTTAGGGGGTAGATCTTGTCGGAACGCATAGATAGCGGGGTGACTTTATTAGGATCGCTATTGAATGCTTTTCGTATCTTTGGCACAGCAAACCATTATCAACTAGTTTCCTATGGAAGTCAATACTCCTCCTCCCTATGAAAGCCGAAATAAAGAGCAACAGGACAAGCCGGTGACAAATGTCTATGTACAGAACGTGGTACAGAGTCCGCAGAAGAACTCGCTAGGTACCGCTGGCTTCGTCTTGTCTCTCGTAGCCCTCCTCGTAGGCTGGGTACCAGTGCTAGGCTGGATCGTATGGATCTTGGGTGCTATCTTTTCTGGTATAGGCATCTTTCGTAAGCCACGAGGTCTAGCCATCGCTGGGGTATGTATCTCTTTCTTTTGGCTTATAATCTTTGCCCTGATTGTGGGTGTCTTTATGACGGCAGCCGTGGCCGACAGTTACGCTAATCTCTAGCGTAGGGAGTTGCCTGAGAGCTGGTCGTGGAGCTGTCGCAAGACGAGGAGCGACTCGGGTCCCATATTGAAGAGCAGGTCTAGGATACTGAGATTGGCGACGAAGCCGAGCGACCTAGCGAAGACTTGGTAGTACGGGACGGAGGCGATAGCCTTCTCGGTCGCTGTGCTGGCGGTTGTGATGGGTGGCAGGATCTGTGAGCACACGCCTGCGGAGGTGCCGACATACTGCTTCGTCTCTTGCCATTGGTAAGGCAGGTGGATGAGCTGGCAGATGCGCATGATGAGCCGCTGATTGTGCTGGTAG
>NZ_CAMYEZ010000135.1 GCF_947254915.1 uncultured Porphyromonas sp.
GGAGGGGATGGCGCCAAGTTAGCAGCGCAGGGGGTAGATGTAGGGTCGTCCAGAGGCGGGGGCGGGCTGCACGAGGACGGTGGTGTGGTAGGCCGCCTGAAGGTGTGCCTCGGTGAGGACAGTCTGGGGGGTGCCATGAGCCAGCAAGCCGTCGGGACCGAAGAGGATAAGCTCCTCGCAGTACTCGGAGGCTATGTTGATATCGTGGAGAATCATCAGGATCGTCAGTCCCTCCGCATGAAGCGTCTCGAGGAGCTGCATGATCTCGCTCGTGTAGCCGATGTCTAGATGCGAGATCGGTTCGTCGAGGAGGAGGAGCTGAGGCTCTTGCGTGAGTGCTTGTGCTATGGCGACCATCTGCTGTTCGCCACCGCTCAGTTCGTCGAGACGCTTGTCGGCTAGTCGTGCGATGCCCGTGCGCTCGAGGTAGTGGTCGCAGCGTGCGTGATCCTCTTCGCTGTAACCGATCTGAAAGCGCTTGAAGTAAGGCAGTCGACCCATCAGGACGTAGTCATAGACCCTGAGTGGCTGAGGGGTGATCTGTTGATTGACCATCGAGATGAGGCGAGCACGCTCACGCAGGGAGTAGTCGCTGAGGGGTTTGTCTAGTAGACTTACCTTTCCAGAGAGTGGGGGCAGGACGCCCGTGAGGGTTTTGAAGCAGGTACTTTTGCCAGCCCCATTAGGCCCGATGATGGCGGTCAGGGAGCCACGAGCGATGGCGAGGTCGAGGGGACCGATGACCGCCTTGCGACCATAGCCACAGATGAGTTGCTCGGCCTGTAGGATCGTCTGACTGGTCATATCTGGTGCGATCGTCTGGTGCGGTGAATGAGGTAGAGGAAGGCAATACCACCGATCAAGCCAGTGATGACCCCTATCGGGAGCTCAATGGGCGAAAGGATGGTGCGAGCTAACATATCGCAGAGAATGAGGAAGATGCCCCCATTGATGAAGCTCCCGACGAGGAGGACGCGGTAGTCATTGCCGAGGAGGATACGTGTCGCCTGCGGGATGACTAGCCCGACGAAGCCGATGACGCCAGCCACAGCGACGCAGGCACTAGTTAGTAGCGAACTGAGAACGAAGAGCCACAGCACGACTCGTCGTGTGTTGATACCGAGCTGCTGCGCTTTGAGTTCGCCTAGACGGAGCGCATTGAGCGACTGTACGAAGAGATAGCTCGCTCCTAGGAGGAGTAAGGTGAAGAGGAGCATGCCCCAGACGATAAACGGCTTGCTCTCCTGTAGCGACCCCATCGTCCAGAAGATGATGCGGGAGAGTTGCTCGGCACGAGCCACGGAGAGAAGGAGCATGACGCCTGATGAAGCCATGAAGCTGACCATCACACCGACGAGGAGCATGCGCTGTACGCTTAGCCCGTGGCGCTGGTAGCTGTTGGCATAGACCAGTAAGATGGTGACCAAGGCTCCGATGAAGCCGAAGGCGGGGAGCGTCAGAAAGGCGGTGGACAAGCCTAAGACGATGGCGAGCGTGACCCCTAGCGAAGCACCGCCCGAGATGCCGAGGGTGTAAGGCTCGACGAGCGGGTTGCGAAAAAGCCCCTGCAGGATAGCTCCACAGAGGCTTAGTCCGCCACCGATGGAGATGGCGTTGATGATGCGTGGCAGACGAAGCTGCGTCAGGATGGTGTAATCAACAGATGCGGGGTCGGAGAGGATCTCCGAGAGCTGCCAGAGGGAGATGGGATGCGCCCCGACATGTAGCGACAGGATGGCGACGACCAGGAGGAGCAACACCATCAATGGGAGCGTCCAGTAGGACTTAGCGAGGGTCGGTCGGTGGGGCATGTTGTGGGGAAGAACCTTTTACTCACTAAGGTAGTCGGTCATCAGCTGCAGTGCCTCGACAAAGTGCTGTGGCGTGGGCTGGCTGACGATGCTACCAGGGAGCGGGCAGTAAGCCTTTTTCTGTACAGCGGTGACGGAGTGCAGCTTGTACCACGACTCTTCTGATCCGCTCTCGCTCCCATGATTGGTGATGAGGAAGAGCACCTCGGGGTCTTGCTCTACGACATACTCTAGGCTGAGCTGACCATTGCCCGCCACGGTGACGATGTTGGTACAACCGCTGAAGGTGATCAGATCATTCATATAGGTCGAGGTGGAGGCGCCAAAGAGAGGGTCAAAGGCTATCTGCATGAAGGCACGAGGATGCCAGGGGCGTGTCGCATTGAGCTGCTTGAGCCAGTCAACGCGCTGGTTGATCTCTGCGAGTCGCTGCTCGGCTAGATCGCTTGCGCCGACGATTTCGGCAATCTGGCGATACTGTGCCTGTATGGCGTCGTAGCTGGCGGGATTGGTAAACTGAATGACCTTAATGCCAGCGTTCTCCAGTGCGGAGATGGTCTGCGGAGCGGTGAAGTCGGAGGCGAAGACGAGGGTCGGACGCTGTGCTATGAGAAGCTCAAGATTGGTCTGTATGGCGGAGCCGACGACGGTGACGCTATCGGCAACAGCTCGACTACAGTAAGAGGTGCAGCCGACGAGGAGCGAGTCGCATCCGAGGTCGTAGAGCTGGTCGCTCACGGAGGGAACGAGCGAGACGATGCGTGGCGCTTGCGTCTCGTCTTCTTGCTGGCTCGCCTTGTGGCAACCGAGCAAGAGGGGGAGCAGAAGTAGGAGTGGGAGGAAGCGCAGGAGCGGTCTGCGAAGCGAATGGGTTAGAGCGGTCATGGTACGTTAGGAGTGGAGGGTAAAGGAGTCGCTGTCGCGCCATACGGGGAACTTTTGCCGAAAGGCCGCCAAAGGCTCTGGCTCTAGTGTGGCACTGAGCAGTTGGTCTGCGTAGGGTTCCGCTTCGACGAGTGGGCTTCCGAGATAGTCGTAGGCTAAGCTTTCGCCTGAGTAGTCGGTACCAAAGGGATCTGAGCCGATGCGGTTGACGCCGATGACGTAGGCGACATTCTCGATGGCACGAGCCTGTAGGAGTGTGCGCCAAGCGGTGATGCGGGGACGAGGCCAATTGGCGACGACGAGTAGGAGGTCGTAGTCGAGCGAGCCGTCCGTGTGGGTACGATTGCGACACCAGACGGGGAAGCGTAGGTCGTAGCAGGTGATTAGTCGTATGCGCCAGCCACGATAGGAGACGATGTCATATCCTTCGCCTGGCGTGAGGAGGCGGTCTTCGCCAGCCATGGAGAAGAGGTGCCGCTTGTCCTGCGCATAGAGCGACCCGTCGGGGAGTGCGATGTAAGCACGGTTGTAGTAGTGCGTCGGCTGCGCCTCGTCGTCCCAGACGAAGGCGGAGGAGGCGATCGCTATCTGATGCTCCTGCGCCAAGGCTCGCAGACGCTCCAACTCGGGTCCCCGCCAGGGACGCGCCGACTGAGCCACCTTGAGGTTAAAGCCCGTGAGCATCACCTCAGGGAAGACGACTAAGTGCGCCCCCTCCTCGGTAGCCGTGCGTACGTCCTCCGCCATCAGGCGAAGGTTTGCCTCAGGGTCGGTCCAGACGATCGGACGCTGTGCGAGGACTACCCGCAGTGTCTCCTGCTTCATCAGCTTATTGAGCTTGCTCGCTAAAGAGCTCAGGCTTCTTCGCCTGATCGGCGCGGTACTTACTCCTTATATAAAGTATGTCCTTGTCGAGGTCTCCCGTCGGGACAAACTGCTCAAAGATGCCTAGCTCCTTACGCTTGTAGTCTATGACCGCCAGCTGTATGGGTACGCCCGCCTCTTCGGCAATGTGATAGAAGCCGGTCTTCCATCTATCCCGAGCTTTGCGCGAACCCTCAGGCGTGATCGCCACGGCGAAGTCGTCCTTAGCACGAAAGCGCGCTACGACCTGCTCAACCGTATTGCCCTTGTGGCGACGATCTATGGGTATTCCGCCCATCGCCTTAAAGAGCCATCCGAGAGGCGGGACGAAGAGCTCACGCTTCATCAAGAAGTGCGCTCTCTGCCCCACTGCCCAGTAGTATAGCTTGCCCCATATGAAGTCCATATTGCTCGTATGGGGCGCTACACAGATGACGCTCTGTCGTGGATAGGTGGCGGGCTCAATGAGCTGCCAGCCACACCAGCGCAGTATGAGACGTGCTAGCTTCATCCGCAGACTAAGCCTCAGGAGTTAGCAGCTCGTCACCAAGCTTATTGACCTCGCCTTCGATCTCATTGGCGAAGTGTAGGTACTCCTCCTGGAGCTTGCTGTAATACTTGCGAACGAGCTTAGCCTCGCCACGGCCGTCCGTGTGTGAGATGCGAGCGATGAAGTCATTTTCGCTATCGATTACCTTGCTGATTAGCTCCTCGATGGCGGGCTTGCGCTCCTCTGAGGCTACTGCATGGAGGATAGATAGGTCAAAGAGCATCTCCTCGACATCTGTATGTATGGTCTTCTTTAGGTTTCTACGACTTGCCATAGTTTGATTGATTAGTTGGTTATTAGCTTACGAAAAATATGATGAGCATCTGTGCCGTCAAGACACGGAGGAACATCGTCAGTGGGTAGACTGTTGCATAGCCCACGGCGGGAGCATCCTCCTCGGTGAGTCCGTTGGCGTAGGCCAGTGCAGGAGGATCGGTCATACTACCCGCCATCAGTCCGGAGAGCGTGAGGTAGTTGACCTTAAAGAGCTTCTTGCCGAGGAAGCCCACGATGAGCATCGGTATGAGGGTGATGATAAAGCCGTAGCCGACCCAGTGGTAGCCACCGTTGACGATGGTATCTACGAAGCCATCGCCAGCACCTATGCCAACGCAGGTGAGGAAGAGCGCAATACCGATCTCACGGATCATCAGGTTGGCACTATGTGTCGTGTAGGTCACAAGGCCAAACTTAGGACCGAAGTTGCTTAGCAGGATCGCCACGATAAGCGGACCGCCCGCCAAGCCCAGCTTGATAGGCTGAGGAATACCCGGGAAGGCAAAGGGGATAGAGCCAAAGAGTACACCGATAGCGATACCGATGAAGATACCGATCAGGTTAGGCTCGTTGAGGTGCTTTTGCGAGTCACCGACCAGCTCACGCACCTTATTGACTGAGGCATCAGAGCCTACGACCCGTATCTGGTCGCCCATCTGCAGGCGCATACTAGGATGTGCTACGAG
>NZ_CAMYEZ010000136.1 GCF_947254915.1 uncultured Porphyromonas sp.
ATCCGTAGATATTTTGGATTATCCAGCGAGGAAACGAAAAATTCTTCGGAACTTTGATTTGCTTCTTCCGAAGTTTCATTTCATTCTTCCGAAGTTTCATTTCGCCCCTTCGTAGAGAATTTTCGTTTGCTCGTGAGCTATTGGGAAATTCCTCGGGAGATATCGGACTTAGCAAAGATGTATGAGTATTGATAGCGCTATGAAGCTAGGCTTAAGCCACATATCCTAGAGTTGTTGTCAAGCGGAGTTAATAGAGTACCTAGATATAATGCGTCAGCCATGGTGCATCCTCTTTGTAGTATCAAAAGTTTGTTGTACTTTTGCATTGTCAATGAGACGCCGAAATAGCTCAGTTGGTAGAGCAACTCATTCGTAATGAGTAGGTCGCCGGTTCGAGTCCGGCTTTCGGCTCTAATTCTTGTTTCGCTAGGGCGTCATCTATATGAGTCTTCGGACTCTGTAGAGGGTGCCTTTTTTCTTTCTGTAGCTATATCTCCGATTCAAAATGTTGACCGAACGTTGATACCTCGTTTAGTTGATGGCTCGGTTAGGGGAGTTGCTGCAGGGGGAGGGAGATACGGAAGGTGGTTCCGACTTGTAGCTCGGAGCGCTTGACGTAGATGCGCCCGCGGAAGTAGTGACGTATGATGCGACGTGCCAGTGACAAGCCGAGCCCCCAGCCTCGCTCCTTGGTTGTGAAGCCAGGCTTGAAGATCATCCGCTGCGTGGTGCGTGTCATGCCACGGCCCGTGTCGGTGATCTCAAGGTAGGCGTTCTTGCCGTGAGCCTCCGTGGTGATGGTGATCGTGCCTTTGCCGTCCATGGCGTCGACGCCGTTCTTGACGATGTTCTCCACGACCCAGCTCATGAGGTCGGGCGTGATGAGACAGTAGAGCTCCTCAGCTGCAGGCTTGAAGACGATCTCTACCTGTCTGGAGATGCGTCGCGAGAGGTATTGCACAGAGGTGGCGACCAGTTCGTTGAGCTCTATGGGCGAGAGTTCGGGTAGGCTGCCGACCTTTTGGAAGCGATGGGCGATCAGTTCAAGACGATTGACATCTTGACCTATGCTCTCGATGATTTCGGGAGGTAGGTCGTAGCTCTTGAGCAGTTCGGTCCACGCCATGAGCGAAGAGATAGGCGTGCCGAGCTGGTGGGCGGTCTCCTTGCTGAGCCCGACCCATATGCGGTCCTGCTCCCAGTGCAGTAGGCTACGAATGGTGAGGACGAGGATGATGATGTAGAGGATGAAGATACTCGTCTGCAGATAGGGGAAGCGTAGCAACCGCTTCAGATTACTGCTGTCGCTGTAGTAAAGGTATTGTCGCCCAGCGGTGCCTAGGTCTATCTCAATGGGTGCGTAGCCAGAGCGAAAAGCCGTGAGCCGCCTCGCCAGATAGGTTGAGTCACGAGCGACCGCTTCGGGGTCAATGTTTTTGTATCCCAAGATATTCCCAAGGCTGTCTGTGAGGATGAGCGGTATGGTGGTGTTTGACTCTAGGATTTGGAGGGCTAAGGCATTGAGTTGCTTGTCGCTTTGGCTAGCTATGCACTCGGTCGCTTCCGCCCAGGTCTGCATCTTGAGCCGCTCCTCGTCGGCCATACGTCTCACGAGTGGCTCCGAGAGGATGAGCGGTAGGAGTGCCACGATGAGCGCCAGCACGACAAGTAGTATATTGGTAGGCAGGGTGCCAAGTAATCTCCTGGAGGATGACATATGGGTGAGAATTAGAATGGCGTGCGCTTGACCCTAAAGGGCTCTTTCGGCGCAAAGCTGTATCTTTGTAACGGTTATCTTATGCTTTTATTATCGTCCACACACTTATGACCTCTACACAACATATGCGACAGCGCATCGTTCAAATGGCTCACACGCTCTTTGTGCAGCAAGGAGTTGAGGGGACGACCATGGTCGCCATTGCTGAGGCTGTGGGGTGCAGTCGGCGCACGGTCTACACCTATTATAAGGACAAGCAGGCGCTACTCATGGCGGTCATAGAGCGGGAGATCAGTCTGATGAGTCAGTCGCTGAGCGAAGTGCTGGCTCGTCCAGGTGATGCGATTACTAAGCTAATGGTCCTGCTGGACAACCATTTGCAGCTGATTCAGAAGACGGTGCAGAGACAAGGCGAGCACAATGCGAGCTTCTTTAGCGACACTTTCAACGTTGAGCGCCTTCGCCTCAAGTATGACCAGAGCGAGTACGACATGCTCAAGCGGATCCTGCAGGAGGGGCACGATCGTGGAGAGTTGCTAGTCCCTGATATCAACTCGACAGCCTACCTGCTCCTCAAGAGCTTCAAAAGTCTGGAGGCGCCTTACATCAATCGCTACCACCATGAGTACGGCAAGGAGGACTACCTCCGCATCATCGCTGCGATGAAGCAGTTACTCAGGCAGGGACTAACCAATTATGCAAATACAAAACCTATAACTCAATAGAATCTATGAAACTACTTCAGGACAAAGTGGCTCTGATCACCGGAGCAGCACGTGGTATCGGCAAGGCGATCGCCACGAAGTATGCAGAGGCTGGATGCCATGTAGCTATTAGCGACCTCAAGGTTGCTGACGAAGCAAAGGATTACTACGCTCAGCTAGCCAAGGAGTGCGGTGTCACGATACGCACCTACGAGAGCAATGCTGCAGACTTTGAGGCAGCACATCAGCTCGTTGATCAGATTGTCGCTGACTTTGGCAAGCTAGACGTCCTAGTCAATAATGCGGGCATCACCCGTGACGGTCTGCTCCTGCGTATGAGCGAGCAGCAGTGGGATGCGGTGATCAATGTCAACTTAAAGTCCGCTTTCAATATGATCCATGCCGCAGCTCCCGTCATGATGAAGCAGCGTCAGGGTAGCATCATCAATATGGCGAGCGTCGTCGGTGTATCGGGCAATGCGGGGCAGGTGAACTACTCCGCCTCTAAGGCTGGTATGATTGCACTGGCTAAGAGCGTTGCCAAGGAACTCGGCTCACGTGGTATCCGTGCCAACAGCATCGCTCCGGGCTTCATCGAGAGCGATATGACGGCCGTCCTCAGCGAGGAGGTACGCAAGGAGTGGGCTAAGCAGATCCCGCTACGCCGTGGTGGCAAGCCTGAGGATGTAGCCAATGTGGCTCTCTTCCTCGCAAGCGACCTCTCCTCCTACATGACAGGACAAGTGCTCTCCTGCTGTGGCGGTATGAATATGTAAAGCCTTAGTAAGCAGATCGATGCTTGACCTACAGATCCTCTACGAAGACAATCATCTCCTCATCGTCAATAAGCCGGCGGGGATGCTCGTACAGGGTGATAGCACGGGCGATACGCCGCTCTCGGAGCTTGTTGAGCGCTATCTCATTGATAAGTACGACAAGCCTGGTCGGGCGTTCGTTGGGGTCACGCATCGTATCGATAGACCAACGTCAGGGGCTGTGCTTTTTGCCAAGACTTCAAAGGCTCTGGCACGGCTCAACGCTATGTTTCAGCGACGAGAGATCCACAAAGTCTACCATGCTGTGGTCTGTGGCGCATTTCCTCAGAAAGCGGGCGAGGCGAAGGATCTACTCTATCGCAATCGCAAGCAAAACAAGAGCTACGTCGTGACGGAGTCTCACGCTGAGGCTAAGCGCGCCTGGCTTACCTATGAGCGCCTCTCCGTGGGCAACCGTTACAGTCTGCTGGCCGTGACTCTCCATACGGGACGGCATCACCAGATACGTACGCAGCTCAGTCATATGGGCTACCCGATCAAGGGGGATCTCAAGTATGGCGCTCCACGGAGCAATAAAGACGGCGGAATCTCGCTCCATGCACGTATATTAAGCTTTGAACACCCCGTCACTCACGAGCAAATAGAGGTCGTCGCACCGTACCCTGAAGACGATGCTATTTGGTCTTTGCTGAGCCATACGAAGTAACCTAGCAAGCCGACGAAACAAAAGAAAAAGGAGAGCTTCACCTAGCGTGAGGCTCTTCTTTTGCATTTGTGGGTGGAATGTTCGCTTCTGTCCCTCCGCTGATTTCAATCCCTCCTGAGGAAGAGACGAACAGCGAGGGGAAACAGTATATCCGCAAGGCAAGACAGAAAACGAAGGTGGAGAGTTTGATCCCCCTGCATCCAATAGCGGAGCAGATACTCGCCCTTTACACGAAAGAGCAGAGCAGAGGAGACTACAAGATATTTCCCGATACAATGAGCGACTGGAAGCTACTCAGTCGTCTCAAAGCCGTAGGGTTGGCATGTGGCATCCGTACTCCGTTGACTTGGCACTGTGCAAGACACACGTTTGGGACGCTAAGGCTAGAGGCTGGTGTGCCTATCGAGAGCATCGCTAAGATGATGGGGCATTCGTCTATTGCCAGCACGCAAATCTATGCCCAAGTCACCGACCAGAAGATTGCAAAGGATATGGACAGATTGACAAAAAACAGCTGTCAAAGACTTCCTCTTTCTCACAAGAAAGATAGACATAGATAATAATATAGTCAATGATCCTTTTTGTAAAGGACCATTGACTATACCATCATTGGGAGACCTTTGCACAGAGGTCTCGGTCAGCTTTGAAAAGTTATTTAAAGCTGTATTTGGAATACACATCCGTGTCAGACTCTCTATGATATAGAGCCTTACAATCGTCTATGATATCCTCTGTACCAAATCCGTGAATGGCTCGGCCCATTAAGAATGAGACCGTATAGTCGTTCCAGTCTTTGCCTAATGACGATGCTTTCACCGCTCCTTCATTGAGGTACTTCCACATTTCCGCTTCACTGATGTATTGCAACCAATAACACCATTTTGCCAAGCTCACCAGTCGGCATATGTCCCAAGCATACGTGGAGGTTGTGGTCCGGACTTGAGCCAAATCTGTTTTTAGCCCGTCTGCTATCAAAGTCTGCAGCTCAATAAGTTCCTCGGAAGAACCTCTTTGAGCAAGGACTTCGTCCAATTCCGTACTCTGCTCTAAATTAAGCAGAGCGTTTAGCGTCTCTAGAGCATCTTCCCGACCATTAATGCCCCATTGTTTTTGAAGCCCGGTCTTGTATACATTCATATTATCATCGGTGATAATACTAAGGA
>NZ_CAMYEZ010000137.1 GCF_947254915.1 uncultured Porphyromonas sp.
ATACGATTGGTGATCATAGCCCACATGCACTCACGCTGCCAGTGCTCTTTTTGGTAAGGCGTGGCTCGCTCCTCATAGAGCTGATAGCTGTGCTCTAAGCCTTGGATCCAGTTTTTAATCTTCTTGGTCCGACTAGAGGATCGGTCTATGGAGCCTATATTGGGAAAGTAGTAGTAAAAGGGCAGATCCGTGATTACCGTCCGAGGATTCTTGAGGATCACCTCGCTCCACCAGGGGAAGTCTTCGAAGATAACCCCTTTGAGAAAGGGCACATCCTGCACTAAACTCCTACGAAGCAGGTGGCGCCACACGTAGAAGTGCTTGATCGGGTACTCAATCCTCGTATGGCTGTACTCCGTGACATGAGCGAAGATGTCGTCGGTCGTGTAGTACTTGACCTCGTCTAGCGAAAATTGACGCTTGAGTCCGCGCGGCATCGTATTATCAATGTTAAAGCCTAGTGCGTGACGTACAAGAAGAAGAGGCCGAAAGAGTGGGTCTTTGTACCAAGTGACAATGTCTGCTTCCTCTTGCTCGACTAGGGCATAGGCGATCTCAAAGGTCTGAGGATGGATCAGATCGTCTGAGTCCAAGAAGTTGATAAAAGTTCCCTTAGCCACGGCCATACCTGCGTTGCGGGCATCGGATAGTCCTCCATTCGCCTTCGTAACAATCTTAAAGCGTGGGTCTCTCTCGGCATACTCTGCTAGGATCTGTGCACTATTGTCAGAGCTTCCATCATTGACACAGATAGCCTCCCAGTCGGTGAAGGTCTGCGCTAGGACGCTATCTAGACAGCGTCGCAGGTACTTCTCTACATTGTATACGGGGATGATGACGGAGATCTTGGGCATAAGAGATGGACTATGTATATGGTTCAGACTATGTTGTGAAAGCGCTCGGGTATCTCAACGATGAGACAGAGTCCCAGCATAGCGGGCTTGTTCCACGCATAGGGGGGACGTATACAGGTCTGTAGCTTGCGGGCTAGTCTAGTCGTACAGTCCCACGAACGAGCTTTATGGTTGGTCACCTGCTGGATGGTTTTCGACCGCTTGGCGATATGCTTGGTCCAGCCCGCCTCTCGTCGGTCGGGATCGGCAAAGCGTGCCTCAATACGCTTCATATCAAAGTAGCCGAAGTGAAAGAGGTAGAGCTGCGGATCAATGGTGAAGTTGTGCCCCTTGACACGGTGAAAGCCCGATCCCCAGATGACTGGCTGAGCGATGACGCAAGGCTTGGTGTAGCGTGTCGATAGCCGTGCGTAGTGACGCTGCTGGAGGAAAGGTCTATCCTCTCGGATGTCGCTCTCTTTCTCAAGATGCTGTCCTACATCGACGCCTAATCCTGAGACGCAGACGCCTACCTGCATCTGGCTCAGGTACTCTTTGAGTCTCATGCCAACGAGCGGGTCGACGACAAGTATTTCGTCTGCATCGACTCCGATGACGAGGTCGTAGCCTCCCATGGTGAGTAGCTCCTTGGCGCGCTCCGAGAGGAAAGCTAGTCGCTCCTTCCCTGCAGAGACTACCTGTCCTTGGATCTTATCTACCGCCACGACTGTGGCTTGAGGACACCAGTCGGGTAGGGGCTGATCCTTGCCATCTAGATAGATGTAGAGATGCTCCTCGCCTAGCTCTCGCCCGTAGTAGGTTGTCCACTTGCGCAGGTAGAAGTCATCATTGCGCACCATCGTTAGGGCGGCAACACGCTTGGTCTTCATAGTTAGGCGCTATGCGTCAATGTTGGCGTAGGTAGCGTTCTCCTCAATGAACTCGCGTCGTGGCTCAACATCTTCGCTCATAAGCATAGAGAAGACAGAGTCGGCACTGGCAAGGTTGTCTATGGTCACCTTGCGGAGGGTACGCGTCTGCGGATTCATCGTCGTGTCCCAGAGCTGTATATCGTTCATCTCTCCGAGACCTTTGTAGCGCTGTATCTTAATTCGGTTCTCCTGTCCGTTGCCATACTTGGTGACGAAATTAGCCTTCTCGTCATCTGTCCAGCAATACTCCTCAATGCGATCTTTCTTACAGAGGTAAAGGGGCGGATTGGCAATGTAGACGTAGCCGTTCTCGATGAGCGGACGCATATTGCGGAAGAAGAAGGTGAGAATCAGCGTGGCAATGTGCGCACCGTCGACATCGGCATCGGTCATGATGATGATCTTGTGGTAGCGAAGCTTGGAGAGGTTGAGCGCCTTAGAGTCTTCCTCTGTACCGACAGTCACGCCGAGCGCTGTGTAGATATTCTTGATCTCAGCATTGTCTAGGATGCGGTGCTGCATAGCCTTCTCCACGTTGAGGATCTTACCACGCAAGGGGAGGATCGCCTGATACTTGCTGTCTCGTCCCTGCTTGGCTGTACCACCTGCGGAGTCTCCCTCCACGATGAATAGCTCGCACTCGCTGGGATCTTTGCTTGAGCAGTCTGCCAGCTTACCTGGTAGTCCACCACCCGTGAGAGGTGACTTACGTTGTACCAGCTCACGAGCTCGGCGTGCTGCATGACGGGCCTGAGCAGCTAGGATGACCTTGTCTACGATAAGCTTAGCCTCTAGAGGATGCTCCTCAAGGTAGATCTCTAGCGCCTCGTTGACAGCGGCATCAACGACACCGACTATCTCGCTGTTACCGAGCTTTGTCTTCGTCTGTCCCTCAAACTGTGGCTCAGCAACCTTGACACTGACGATAGCGGTCAAGCCCTCACGGAAGTCATCGCCCGATATCTCCTCCTTGATCTTATCTAGGAGGTGCGAGTCGGTCGCATACTTCTTGAGCGTGCGAGTCAATCCACGGCGGAAGCCAGTTAAATGCGTACCGCCCTCAATGGTGTGAATGTCATTGACGTAGGTGTAGACGTTCTCTTGATAGGAGGTGTTGTAGGTCAGCGCAACCTCTACGGGTACGCCCTGCTTCTCTGTTGTGTGATGGATGACATCGTGAATGAGAGACTCCTTAGCGCCATCCACGTAGCGGACGAACTCGCTCAGTCCATCCTCTGAGTAGAAGGTCCAGGACTTAGGCTGTCCCTCCTCATCGTGTACTCGATGGTCAATGAGCTTGAGGTGTAGACCAGCATTCAGATAGGAGAGCTCACGCAAACGGTGAGAGAGTGTGTCACTACTATATATTGTCTCACGAAAGATTGTGTCGTCAGGCTTGAAGGTAATGCGCGTTCCTGTATCCGAAGCCTCACCGACCACCTCTACGCCCGTCAGAGGTTTCCCTCGGCTATACTCCTGGCGGTAGATCTTGCCGTCACGATGCACCTCGGCAATGAGTGACTCGGAGAGCGCATTGACACAGGATACACCCACACCGTGGAGACCTCCTGATACCTTGTAGGAGCCTTTATCAAACTTACCGCCAGCGTGCAGCACCGTCATAACCACCTCTAGGGCACTCTTGCCCTCCTTGGCGTGCATGTCAACGGGGATACCACGACCGTTGTCAGTTACTTGTATAGAGTTATCTGCTAGGATCTCAACTAGTACCTCAGTACAGTAGCCTGCTAGAGCCTCATCGATGGAGTTGTCGACCACCTCGTAGACAAGGTGGTGAAGTCCCTTCTCGCTGATGTCTCCGATATACATAGCAGGGCGCTTGCGCACTGCCTCTAGTCCCTCGAGGACTTGTATGCTACTGGCTGAGTAAGCACCTTTTTCCTGTGGTGCAGTCTTCATGTCTTTCTCTTGTTCGCTCATTGTAATAGGCTTATCGTCACGAGAGGAAGGCTCTGTTCTATGAATGTAGAGAGACTCCTCCCGTTAAGTGTCTTGAACAGTACAAAGATACAGAAAATGCGGGTATAATCCTCCTCCGAGTTTCTTTCCTTTACAATAAAAGGGTGGACAGCCCTGCTATATACTTAGGAAAGTGCGCTGGGGAGTCGGGCTAATGGGGCTTGACTCTCCTAAGCCACCACTCGGTATAGCGCTTGCGCAGAGAGAGGAGGAACATATACGACGAGTAGCGTATGCCACGGAGAGGCTTTAACCCTAGGTCTTGCAACTCCTTCTCCATCTTGGAGAGATAGACGTGACGCTCAGGGTGATCCATACGCGCTAGCCGATGGTACGCACGGTAGATCATCTTGAGCGGATAGATCTCCAAGCGGTGCGCCACTTCTGGTGAGAGGTGTGACGGGTTGTTGCGCAAGAAGAATATGCGGTCACGACAAGCTAGGAGCAGGTCGTAGACATTCTGTGGCTTAGCCACATGCACGATGCTTGTGGCGTGCAGTCGATAGTGATAGAGCGTGCGATCGGTGCATACCAAGCAGGTTGCACGAGCCACTAGTCTAGGCAGCAGGTAGTAGTCCTCAAAGACCCGACCCTCGGGCATCCGCTCATTATCAAACAGCTCACGGGGAAAGAGCTTATTCCAAAAGTGCCCAGACACCTTGTCGCCAGTCATCATTATGGTCAAAGCTTCCTGCGAAGAGAGCGTCGTCAAGTAAGGCACCCGCAGACCACGCCGATCCTTTGTTGAGCCATCGGCGTAGTGCCTTTGCATAGGACAGAGTACGATGGCAGGCTGCGTGGGCGCTTGTCTTATAGCGTCGTAGAGCATTGACACATGGTGGGGATCTATCCAGTCATCCCCGTCTATCCAAGCAATGTAGTCGCCTTGCGCTAGGTCTAGGGCACGATTGCGCAGACGAGCTATTCCACCATTATGCTCCATACGGTGTAGCTGCATTCGTGCATCCTCGGCTGCATACCTGCGGGCTATTTCTGGCGAAGCATCTGTCGAGGCATCGTCCATCAGCAAGATCTCTAGATTGGGGTAGTCTTGCGATGCGACCGAGGCCAAACAATTATCAAGATAAGCCGCCTCATTATAAAAGGTGACTATCAACGTAATCAGTGGCTGGGTGTCGGACATATCAAGCTAGGTCAAGGTAAATGTTTAGTAAATCGCTATTAAGCTTTGCGGGTTCGTACGAAGAGCCACTCTTCGGAGGTTGCTTCGTCGATAATCTCTAGCCCCACGGAGGCTAACCCTGAGCAG
>NZ_CAMYEZ010000138.1 GCF_947254915.1 uncultured Porphyromonas sp.
AAGATTGTCGTCAAGGTGCTAGACTGGAACGAAGCCACCGACCTCGGCAACTACACCGACGAGGATCTAGAGGCACTAGGTACAGTAACGGCAGATCCTACGGTCAACCTTAGCGGTAAGAACCTCCTCAACGCTGTCGCTGAGTACAACATCGATATCACGGGTAAGAAGTTTACCACGAGCCAGACCAACGAAGCTGGTAACACAGGTTACTTCACTTGGGCAGAGGCTAAGGCTCTTCAGATGCCTGATGGCTATCACCTACCTACTCGCTACGAGTGGACTGCTATCCTAGGGTCTGAATGGAGTAGTCAAGTTTATATCCACTTCAACCAAGACAAAACAGAGAAGGATGTCTCTCTAACGGTTCAGATCCCCGTAGCGCCAAGTTCTACGGTAACAACGATGGCTTGCCTGCAGGATTACAAGCAGATTAGTGCCGAGTCTGCTACCTATATGATCCGCTATAAGGACAACGACACCTATCGCTCCGCTTGGCGCTACTCTTGGGTAGATGGTCCTATCGCTGGTCAGAAGGTACTCAAGATAGAGTCTGTACCTGTCAAGGCTACCTTGACTATAGAGAAGCTTAATAAGGAGTACTTTGCTAATCCTAAGGTAAGCAAGTACGTCAAGACGATTTACCTGCCTGCAACTGGCTTCAATTACTACAAGAATGGTTCGGGCTCGGGCAGCAATCGTGGTTCCATCGGGGGCTACTGGTCTGCCACGGAGTACAGCAGTCGCTATGCCTACTGCGTGGACTTCCGCTACACGGACGCGGGCGTCGGCTACAGCGATCAGACGAATCGTTGCACCGTGCGCCCCTTCCGAGACAAGCTACAATAACTAATATCGTTGCGCTTCGCCCGCCACGCAGTGTGCGGTCACCGCTCTGTCCATCAGTGATGGCTGAAGAGACTGGGTGGCGAGGCGGAGCTATCGCTCTACTCTGGTCGACATACACACAATACACAATACACTATACAAACCAACTTATGTCCAAAATCCGTGATATACTAATCAGCGAGCAGAGCAATAGATCTCACATCTATCTCTATCGACGGGGACTATTCTATCAAGCGTTTGAATACTCAGCCTACCTCTTCTCTCACTTGATATCTCCCATCACAGTGACTTCACATCATCAGCCTAGGTCTAAGTGGTATTACTGTATGCTGAATATACCGCTACAGCAACTCTCGAACTATCCGATTATGATAGATCAGAAGCCTATAGACGAAGCGCTCCTATGCTACACGCCCTCTGAATTTGCCATCGCATCGCTTAGCGAGTCTTATGATGAGTGGCATATGCGTATCACCTCAACGAGTGGTCGTGACTCCTCATTGGCGACGCCATCCACAGTAGCGTCTCAGACGCACCTTCCTGTGGTCCCTATAGCATCGCAATCAAGTGAGCTCGTCGTGCCTAGCCCGCTCTCCGAGCAACTAGAGCAAGCCAAACTGGTGACAGAACCAGAGACTCTCGGTGCCTCAGTGCCACACTTCGCCTGTGACTTGAAGCTGGAGGATAAGGTGTGGCTCTGTGACTGGATGATATATCGTATCCTGATGGTCTCTACACGTCACATCTGCCCGATGGACGCCCTCAAGTGGCTAGATAAACTTCAAGAGGAGCTGCGTGATAAGCTGTGGCACGACTAACTACTCAGACCAGGCGGAGGGTTACTTCTTTTGAGACTGTTGCATAAAGGCGAATCGCTGTGTTGCTTTCGGGATTCGGCTTCGGTCACATACGGAGGTATGCTCCCTTCAGACCTCACCCTCAGCGCCTTGCGCTTCATCCTTTCTGCAAAGTCTGGACAATCTTGCTTGCAAGATTGTGAGACTGTTAACTTTTGCAACAGTCTCTCTTTTGATCCTCTAGGCGGCTCTGCAGTGCGTACATCTCGTCACGTAGACGCGCTGCTTCGACGAAGTTGAGCTCCTTGGCGGCGGCATACATTTGCTTGCGTACCTGCTCAATTAGCTCTGGGAGCTTGTCCTGCGTGAGGTACTCAGCGACAGGTGAGGCGACAGCTATCTCCTCCTCGACATAAGCTTCGGCTTGTGCCGAGGATTTTGTTGTTACATAGCCCTCCTGCGAGAGCGCATTCGTTCGCTTGCTCACCACCTGTGTCGGGGTGATGTGATGCTCCTCATTGTAGGCTATCTGCTTAGCACGGCGGCGGTTGGTCTCGTCGATGGTCGCCTGCATACTGTCGGTGATGCTGTCCGCATAGAAGATGACCAGCCCGTGCACATTGCGGGCGGCACGCCCTGCCGTCTGGGTGAGCGAACGGTGCGAGCGGAGGAAGCCCTCCTTGTCCGCATCCAGTATAGCAACGAGCGAGACCTCGGGAAAGTCCAGTCCCTCACGTAAGAGGTTGACTCCGACCAAAACATCGTAAGCGCCTTCACGCAGACTGTCCATAATCTGGATACGCTCCAGCGTGTCCACATCGCTGTGTATGTAGGCGCACTTGATGCCCGCTCGTATGAGGTAGTCGCTCAGCTCCTCCGCCATACGCTTCGTCAGGGTCGTGACCAGCGTCCGCTCGTTGCGCTCCGTGCGTATGACGATCTCCTCCATCAGATCGTCCACCTGATGCTCCGTGGGGCGTATCTCGATGGGCGGGTCCAGCAGTCCCGTAGGACGTATCACCTGCTCGACCACTACGCCCTCGCTCATGTTGAGCTCGTAGTCGGCCGGCGTGGCGCTGACGTAGATCACTTGGTTCGTCAGATTGACAAACTCGCTAAACTCCAGCGGTCTATTGTCCAAAGCCGCTGGCAGACGAAAGCCATACTCCACCAAAGTGGTCTTGCGCGCCCTGTCTCCGCCATACATCGCTCGTATCTGTGGTATCGACACGTGGCTCTCATCAATGACCAGTAGGTAGTCATCGGGGAAGTAGTCCATCAAGCAGAAGGGACGCTCGCCCGGCTTGCGACCATCGAAATAGCGCGAGTAGTTCTCAATGCCCGAGCAGTAGCCCACCGCCTTGATCATTTCCAAGTCATAGGAGACACGCTCATAGAGTCGCTTCGCCTCAAAGAGATGACCCTCGCGCTCCAGCTCGGCCGTGCGGTCGCCCAGATCCTTTTTGATCTCAACGATGGCACGTTGCGTCTGCTCCTCCGTCGTCACAAAGAGGTTGGCGGGGTAGATGCGTAGATTGTCCAGTGTCCCCTGGCTCTCCGCCGAGACTGGGTCAATGATGGTGATCCGATCAATCTCATCGTCCCACAGCTCAATGCGGTAAGCCACTCCCTCAAAGGACTCAATGGCGGGAAAGATATCGATCGTATCTCCCTTCACCCGAAAGGAACCACTCACGAAGTCCGCCTTATTGTTGACATAGTAAGACTCCGCCAGGCGTCGCATCAGCGCATCCCGCTCGATCTGCATGCCCACCTCCAGCTTGATGATCTTATTCTCGAAGTCATTCGGATTGGCCATACCGTAGATGCAGGAGACCGAAGCGACTACAATCACGTCGCGACGACCCGAGAGCAGCGAAGCGGTAGCACGTAGTCGCAGCTTGTCCAGCTCCGCATTGATCGCCATGTCCTTCTCTATATAGGTATCCGTATTGATCAGATAAGCCTCTGGCTGGTAGTAGTCGTAGTAGGAGACGAAGTACTCCACCGCATTGTTGGGGAAGAAGGCCTTGAACTCGCTGTACAGCTGAGCTGCCAACGTCTTGTTGTGGCTAATGACCAGCGTCGGTCGATCCACCTGCTGGATCACATTGGCGATGGTAAAGGTCTTGCCCGAACCCGTCACACCGAGGAGCGTCTGATGAGGCAACCCATCACGCACCCCCTGCGAGAGCTGAGCAATAGCCTCTGGCTGGTCGCCCGTCGGCTTATACTTTGAGGTTAATTGGAAGGACATGGCTCCTACTTTGCTCTATTGCTGTCCGTGCTTCTGCTTGTTCTCTAGGTACTTACTGTCGAGAGCCCAAGTCAGCCGAGGCTCTAGGGATATAACCTTGCGATACCATGCCTCTGCCTGCGTCTGCTCGCCGACACCTACGTAGCACTCGGCAATCTGGATTAGGAGACTCAAGTAAAGCCACGACCCCTTGCTCTTGCCCTGCGAAACCATCGCACGCTCTGCTCGAAGAAAGTAGTCAATAGCACCCCTCTTCGCATCTCCCTTGAAGAAAGCGGGTGCGAAGTACTGCGCATTGCCTCGCTGGATCAGACCGATGGCGTTTTGCTTGTCCATCTTGATCGAGCGATTCATCAGACTAATGCTCTTATTGCCCACGAGCGCTGCTCGGAGCCACGATATGCCGATACGATAAGTGTAGTAAGCCGATAGATAGGCGGTCATCTCGGCGGTCTTGTAGTCGCACTCGATGAGGTAGTCCACATGTGCTTTGTAGCGCTTGAGGTATTGCTCCGCCTCGCTATTTCGATCGCGCAGGATGCACTCAGCGATGTAGCCATACTCATACTCGACCAGCTCGGCAATGCGTGCGTAGCTCTTATTTGGCTCAGCGTGCATACGGTCTATGACTCGCTTCCAGCTGTTGACATCTCGCTGTACATAAGCTTCGTAGACCTGCTTTTGGTCTGCCGTCTGTGCCCAGCTACTCCCAGCTCCTAAGAGGAGCACGAAGAGTAAAATTCCCAATATCTGTCTTTGTCTCATACGATTATTATCTGTCTAAGGATTAACGAAACGACCCGTGCTATGACTGCCACCTGCCAACGGAGACTGTTGCATAAAGGCGAATCGCTGTGTTGCTTT
>NZ_CAMYEZ010000139.1 GCF_947254915.1 uncultured Porphyromonas sp.
GCGCTGGTAGGCTCCTTGCTCACCTCTACTTGATTTCGCTCAGGGGTGTAACTGGAGCCGAGGTAAGAGACTCTATACGAATAGGCTCCGAGAGGGAGCTCTTCGTAAAAGCGCCCATGCTCGTCACAAACGGCGGGGAAGCAGAGCGTGGAGTCCTGACTACTGGTGAAGAGAACTACAGCATTGACCAGTGCTTCGCCCATTGTCGTGGTCACCTCCCCAGTCACGGTGCCGATGCGCTCTTGTGCTAGCGATGCCACGGCTGAGGACGCCACGAGGAGAAGTGAAAGTATGAGTCTCACGAACGTCTTCTTATGCTCCACCGCAGGAGAATGGCTTCCAGTCATCGCTTCTTGTTGTCTTGATAGAGATATTAGGGTGTTGGGGTGTAGCCCTTACGAAAAGAACCTCTCCCGAAAGACACCTCGTTTATACACCTGCAAAGTTAGATAGACTTTACGCTCTACACAATACCCGAAAGGGTAGAAGCGTAGAGGTTGAAGTGTTTGCTGGGCGGATCCTGTCGGGTAATGCTTGGGGTGGGCTGAGGCGTGTGCCATATCTAGCGAGGAAATATCCAAATAGCTCGGTGGAGAATGAATTTTCTCCACGGAGGCCCGAAATAAAACATCGGAAGAATGAAATGAAACTTCGGAAGAATGAAATGAAACTTCGGAAGAATTTTCTCGTTCCTCGGTGGAGGTTGAGAAATAGCTCCGTGGGGATTTTGCAATTCCTCGGATGAGCCTAGATACGCTTATATGATGTGTGATACACCGCTTGCTAATTGATGGTAACACACTGGTGAAATGACTTGAAGAGTACTGCGAGCTGTACTTGTGATAATCTGCCTACGCTGGACTGTTACTGCTCAAGTCATCTCTTAGAAAGAGTCTAGCTGGGATAGTCTAAGGACCTCTTTAAGATCATATGCCGTGGTTAGGACCTTCCTCTCAAAGAAAGGTACATTGAGTGCCATTTTTAAGGCGTTTTACAGCTTATTTGATGCATTGTGTTATTTTTCTCTAACTTTGTATGCAGAATGGGAATGAGAAGGTAGTAAGCTTCACCTTGCCTAGACTCAGACCGTGCTGTATGGTGTTGACACACTAGCTACAAGCATCTTTACGAAACACTAAATCAACTTTAATACATAATGAAAAGACAAACGCACTTACTTATGCTCCTATTGGCAATGTTAACCATTGTCGGGTGCGATAAGGAGCCTGGCTCTTCGCCCGCAGTCACTCCTGCAGAGAGTATCATACTAGATGATGGGCAGCTAGAACTCATTGAAGGGGAGGTTTACAAGCTCTCAGTGACTATCCTCCCTAGCAATGCTACGGTGCAGTACAGTAGCAGTGATGAGTCAATAGCCTATGTGGATAAGGGTACAATCTTTGCCATCAAGCCAGGCAAAGCTGTTATCACGATTGCCTCTGGATCTATCAAAAAAGAGTGTCAAGTCTCTGTCGTCATAGCGAATCAGAGTAAGACATTTGCAAGGCTGCCGATACCTGAATTTGCTCTACTAGGTAACCCCGACAAGGCTAGCGTCTTCGCCTGGGAGAAAGCACACGGAGGAACTCACGAGCCACGTCTTAGCAAGACGGACGAGTCTACGGGACAAGAGACTATAGCCTTCAACGTAAATGACGAGACTATACGACTACGCATATATACCATCTCCTCGCTCTCTGAAAAGAAACCTCCCGTAGTCAGTGAGATAGCTCTCTATGCTTCGCCGATAGACTATGTCTTTGAGATAAAGGGCTCGGGAGCACGCCTAAATCAAGCTCTCCGCAAGCTGATGACTCGAGAGGGGTACATCCTCAGTCATATCACCTCTCTAGGAGCTTCGTATGTCAATCCTACTATATCAATGGGGGTGATCATCTCACCAGCGAAACATCCTGAGATAGGAGACTTAGCTCTATTTAACTACAAGCGACTCTAACTAATTCACTCACTATAGAAGATGTGTCATTATGAAAGATCTTAAGGTATACTTAGCCCTACTATGCGCTACGCTACTCCTTTTCTCTAGTTGTGCTAAGGAGCAGGAGGCTCCACAGAGCTACTCTATTGACTTTGCACAGAAGAAAGTTACTCTCACTAAGGGTCAAGAGGTACTCTTGGCTGTTAAAACAGAGCCCGAGCAGATCTCTCAGAAATTGATCTGGACGAGCCAAGATCCCACCATTGTGACTGTATCTGAAAAAGGTCTAGCAAAAGGGCTCCAAGCGGGCAATACAATCGTAACTGTGCAAATCGAAGGTACAGACGCTAAAGCTTCTTGTCTTGTGTCTGTCTCTAGTTCATCTTCGGGACAAGACCTGACGGTGACGATTACCCCTTCTAGTGCTCTACTCGCTCCAGGAGAGCAGGTTCAGCTGGCAGCGACTATAGATCCAGCCTCTGAGGAGCATACTATAGAGTGGATTGCCGAGAAGCCTGATGTAGCTTCTGTTGATGAGCACGGCTTGGTCACTGCAAAAGCTCTTGGCGAGACAATCGTGCTCGCACGCATCAAAGGCTCCAACGTGACCGCAAGCTGTCTGATAGAGGTGCGCCAGCAAGCGCAAGTGCAGCTGTCGGCGGAGATAGCTCATAAACTCAAGCCCGGCTATAGCTTGACACTTTCTGCCGCAATTGCTTCGGGTGAGTCTCTGCTCGTAGATGATGGCAGTGGCGAGAGAAAGGAATACGCAGTATCAAGCAATGCTTCTAATCCGACGATGCTAGATATACCCGTGAGAGGAACTACCGTCAAGCTCTATGGAGCCCCGCTCTCATATCTATCTCTCGCTAGCAATAAGGCTGTAGAGCGTATCTCTATCCCTCAGCCAGATATGCTCAAGGTGCTAAACCTACAGGACAATCAGCTCAAGGCTCTAGATCTTTCTGCCTTTTCAGCTCTAGAAGAGCTATCAATAGGAGGTAATTCATTTGAGGGTAAACTGAGCATAAATCTTCCGAAGCTCAAGATGCTACGTCTAGATCACAATAAGTTGACAGCTCTCGAGCTACACACGCCAGCACTAGAGTCTCTCTATGCAGATCATCTAGCTCTGACGGCTCTAGCACTACCAGCTACGATGTCCCATCTGAAGCTCCTAGAGGTACATCATAACAAGCTCTCTAAGGATGCTACAAAAACTCTTGTGACTAGTCTGCCTAAGCTTACCGGGCAGCGAGGCAAGTGTATCATCCTGAATACTGAGTTACCCACACCCGAGGGTAATCAATTGGATAAGAATAGTGTCATACCTCTCGCTCAGAGTAGAGGTTGGGCTCTTTATGATGGTAGGGTAGAGATCAAAGCAGAGACGATACAGAAGGATCCCCAGGGACTGAATATTAAGGACGTAGCCTACTTGGACTGGAGCAAAGGCTCTAAGGAGACTATCACTACCTGGGAGATGGCTCAGGGTGCTACCTATGACACTGGGGCTAGTGATACTGAAGACCCTGACTACCTACAGCTAGCTTTCAAGGGGAAGGCTGGTGGCGATGTCTTCAAGCGAGTCTATATTATAGAAGAGGGCAAACTAGTGCAGGTTGAGGTCTTTGTCAAGCCTTTGGATCGTGTCTTAGTCCAGGATAGTGGAGCCAAGCAGAGACTTAACAAGAACTTTTTAGACTCTCTAAAGGCCAACGGATATACTACTCCTCAAGAGAGGGGCTCTAATCAATTCGCTTCGGACAATGCTACGCTACATAGCAAAGTGCTAATATATGAAGAGATGGAAAAAGGCATTCAGGCCGCTAA
This sequence comes from uncultured Porphyromonas sp., assembly GCF_947254915.1. Lineage (GTDB taxonomy): Bacteria > Bacteroidota > Bacteroidia > Bacteroidales > Porphyromonadaceae > Porphyromonas. The sequence continues at coordinate 3,773 of NZ_CAMYEZ010000139.1, forward strand.
GCTAACCTATTCACAGAAAAGATAACAGCCATGAAGCAGTACGTCAATCTATTTTGCGGAGCTCTATGCTTGAGCCTCCTGCTAGTCGCTTGTCAGGGTACTACTCCTCCGATAGATCCTGTGGATCCTATCCAGCCTCGTAACTCATATCCTGATAATGAAGTCTTCGTATCTCTCATCCCATATCCTTGCAATGAGTGGGGTGCTAGTAAAGAGGACGTTGAGGCTTGGGAGTACGCCCACGGAGGCACACTTAATCAGAAGAAGAGTGAGGAGTACTCAACTAATCAAGACCTATTCCTATGGTACGATGTAGACTCTAAAGCTAACCCTGTCAGAGGGTATTACATCAGTCGTGCCAAGGGAGCTATGGATCAGGCTATCGGCTACTATGCGCCTTGCTCCCTCGTGGTTAGTGATGACGGGACTAAAGTTAACCCTGTCGTAGATAACCTCTTGACAAAAAATGGCTATGAGTACACTGGGCTAGTCGCTGAGGGATTCTTCCAATATACGAGTCCCAAAGTGGGTAAGGTCTTGCGTATAGCTCGTGTAGAGTTGGATGGGGCACAGCTAGCCTATGTGACTTACAATCGCAAGCCCTAACGCTACTCTTAACTGGGGACGATAGAAGTAACAGCTTGACTAACTAAAGGCTTTTGTTGTATCGTCCTCTAGAAGCTGACAAAGGACTCTGTGCTTGAGTCGCTCGTATCGTACTAGTCTCATAGTAGATACGAGTTCTAGAAGTTGTTTCCCCCTTGGAACTGAAGTTCCAAGGGGGAAACTTTTCAAACCCTAGGGAGGGACTAACAAATCCCTAGGGAGGGGTAAAGCTTTCGGTCGGGCTAACGCATTGTTTAGGATGAGTTCGTCTACGGCACTATCAAGGAAATCGGACATCTCCTCGGTAGCGTTTTTTGATTCTCCACGGAGGAAATGAACAATTCTTCGGAACTTTGATTTCATTCTTCCGAA
>NZ_CAMYEZ010000140.1 GCF_947254915.1 uncultured Porphyromonas sp.
CCATATTTCTGACTTATTATCTATAAAATATTGAGTAATAATCGGTTGTAAATACAAGCATTGTAAGAAGCTCTCTACCGTACGTATCCCTTCATCAGTGGATAGTATCAAGTCAGATGCTTTCAGAGACTGTACTAGTCTGACCGTCGTTGAGATGCCCGCTAAGGGGTTGCTAAGTATCGGTGATGGGGCTTTTCGCAACTGCTCTAGTCTAGCCAGTGTGACTTTACCCCAGACTGTGACTGAGATTGGTGAATATGCCTTTAGCCAGAACACTAAACTTGCGAATGTTACTCTATCTAAGGATCTAAAGCGGATTGGGGGCTTTGCTTTCAACGGCTGCAAAGTCCTACGAGGGGCTAGTCTGCCTGATGGACTAGAAAAGATTGGTAAGGGGGCATTCAAAGAATGTATAGCTCTTACTGAGATGACTATACCCGCCTCTGTAAAGCAACTTGGCGAAGAAGCATGGTCTAAATGCAGTGCCTTAGAGCGAGTCAACATACAACCAGCCCTATCTAGGCTACCTGTTGAGACCTTTGCCTACTGTGTAGCACTTAAAGATGTACAGCTTCCTACGAGCCTAGACACAATTGGAGCGGGTGCGTTTCGTGCATGTCAAGCCTTGATAGCACTACCCAAGACGTCGCAACTTAAGGTAATAGAGCGTGAAGCCTTCAGAGCCTGCGTAGGCTTTGAGAGGGTTGAGCTACCGAAGAGCTTACGGTATGCTGGAGAGGGGGCTTTCACTCAATGTACAGCACTGCGGACCATCTCTCTACCTGAGCAGCTAGATAGTCTAGGGAGCAAGCTCCTGGCTTACTGCGATGCTCTTGAGGAGATAAGCTGCCCCAACAGCTTGACTCGGATTCCTCCCGCTATTTGCTACGGCTGTCCAGCTCTGAAAAAGGTTCAAATAGGCTCACAGGTAGAAAGCATAGGCAACGAGGCGTTTGCGCTATGCTCAGGTCTGAGCACTTTTATATCAGCTACTACTACGCCCCCGACCTTGGGAAATAATCCTTTTACTAGTATACCTTTGAGCCAAGCTACACTCATCGTCCCAACAGGGGCTAAAGCCACCTACGGAAGTCGTGAGGTGTGGCGAGACTTCGGCACTATTGACGAGCGAGAGTTTAGCTCTATAAGCGACTTGTCCTCAACAAACGGTTGTATCTATAGGAGTGGTGACCAGCTAATCCTTGACGGTACAGTATCTGGTGAGGAGTACCGTCTATACAGTCTAGAAGGTGCATTGCTCACACAAGGTACTACGTTAGACGGGTGCACCACAGTAGATGTGAAGACGCTACCCTCCAGTCACTATATCCTAGTCGTAAGTCAAAGTTCATATGTCATAACGCTCTAGGACAATAGGTCAGGTGCATCATAGCTCTTTCTAGACTCTAATTGTCTTAGACTTTGCAAAACTCTCGAGTAGTCCGCTGTTGGGAAGCTTACCGAATCCCTCCAGCGGATTACTTATATCCTCGGTTAGTTACAGCTAACTCCTACTTTTCAACAGTCTCACAATGCAATCAGTCCTGGGGGGATGTCTGCGTGTCTACTAGTTTTTAGTATCTTTGTGGAACACGAAATTAAGATAGCAACCAGTAAGTATGAAGAGAACCTGTAAGTTTACGCTTGACGCTACGCTACCCAAGTACCCCACCTTTGAGGAGGGCATACGTCGAGCACCTGATAGGGGCTATAGCTTGACCCCAGCACAGACACGTGTAGCACTACAGAATGCGCTACGCTATGTACCTAAAGAGCTTCACGCTGAGCTCGCACCCGAGTTCCTCAAGGAGCTTAAGGAGCGTGGCAAGATCTACGCCTATCGCTATCGTCCCGAGGGCGATCTCAAGGCAGGTCCTATCGATAGCTACAAGGGTAAGTGTATTGAGGGCAAGGCCTTCCAGGTGATGATCCACAACAACCTATCGCACGCTGTAGCGCTCTATCCTTATGAGCTTGTAACCTACGGTGAGACAGGTCAGGTATGCCAAAACTGGCTCCAGTACCGTCTCATCATCAAGTACCTCGAGGAGCTCACACAGGATCAGACCCTAGTCATCGAGAGCGGACACCCGCTGGGACTCTTCGCCTCGCACCCCTCTGCTCCTCGTGTCATCATCACCAACTCCATGATGGTCGGTCTCTATGACAATATCAAGGACTGGGAGATAGCTGCTCAGATGGGCGTCGCCAACTATGGTCAGATGACCGCTGGTGGCTGGATGTACATCGGGCCACAAGGTATCGTACACGGGACGTTTAATACGCTACTCAACGCTGGCCGTCAGCAGCTACACATCCCGAGCGGTGGCAACCTCGCTGGCAAGCTCTTTATCTCCTCTGGTCTAGGCGGTATGAGTGGTGCACAGCCTAAGGCGGCTGACATCGCAGGTGCTACCTCTATCATCGCTGAGGTAGATATGTCTCGTATCATGACTCGTCACAATCAGGGCTGGGTCAAGCACATTGCAGAGACAATCCCTGAGGCGCTTAAGCTCGCTGAGCAGGGTATGAAGGCTGGTGAGCCTTGCTCGATCGCTTACCACGGTAATGTGGTGGATCTGCTGGAGTACTGCGTCGAGCATAACATACACGTAGACCTACTCTCCGATCAGACGAGCTGTCACGCTGTCTACGAGGGTGGTTACTGCCCTGTATCGCTTACCTTTGAGGAGCGTACCGACCTGCTCGCACACGACAGAGAGCGCTTCTGCCAGGAGGTGGACAAGGGTCTGCACCGTCACTACGAGGCTATCAAGGCGCTCGTGGCTCGTGGCACTTACTTCTTTGACTATGGTAATGCCTTTATGAAGGCTTGCTTTGATGCTGGCATTCAGGAGATCTCTCGCAATGGCGTAGACGACAAGGATGGCTTCATTTGGCCAAGCTATGTAGAGGATATTATGGGGCCTGAGCTCTTTGACTACGGCTATGGTCCATTCCGCTGGGTATGCCTCAGCCACGATCACGAGGATCTGATCAAGACAGACCACGCTGCTATGGAGTGCATAGACCCAGATCGTCGTGAGCAGGATCGTGACAACTATATATGGATACGTGACGCCGAGAAGAATCAGCTCGTCGTCGGTACCGAGGCGCGTATCCTCTACCAGGACGCTGCGGGCCGTCTGAAGATCGCACTTAAGTTCAACGATATGGTACGTCGTGGCGAGGTTGGTCCGATCATGATCGGTCGTGACCACCACGATGTGAGCGGTACGGATAGCCCCTTCCGCGAGACATCCAACATACGTGACGGTAGTAACGTTATGGCCGACATGGCTGTCCAGTGCTTTGCGGGTAACTGTGCTCGTGGTATGAGCCTCGTCGCTCTGCACAACGGTGGTGGCGTCGGTATCGGTAAGGCGATCAACGGGGGCTTTGGTATGGTCCTCGATGGTAGTCGCCGTGTTGACGAGATCCTACGTCAGGCTATGACTTGGGACGTGATGGGCGGCGTAGCTCGTCGCGCTTGGGCTCGCAATGAGAACGCTCTGTCTACTTCTCAAGAGTTCAACGAGGAGCACTCAGACCTCTACCACATCACCATCCCCTTCCTAGTGGATGATGCACTCCTTGATGAGGTACTAAAGTAATTCCTCGTCTAGTATAACGAAAAAAGCCTCAACTCTTGACGTAGAGAGTTGAGGCTTTTTGAGACTGTTGCATAAAGGCGAATCGCTGTGTTGCTTTCGGGATTTGGCTTCGGTAACATGCGGAGGTATGCTCTCTTCAGACCTCACCCTCAGAGCCTTGCGTAAACTGGTCATAACGTTCGTAGCCGTTACGACAAAAGTCTATCTTATATGTAGCTGGCTCCTCTAAGCTCTCCACCTTTCTAACCAAGATACTGTCCATCCCATACTTGTTGAGCGTATCCATAGTTACTAGCTCACCTTCTTTGAGCTGTAGCACATCTCTTAGGATCCACTTGCTCCAGTAGTAGCACTTTAGGGTGATGCTGTGAAGCGATCTCCGCTATATCAAAGAAGAGCGTACCTCGAGTATCTTCAAACCCCTTGCGATAGCCCGCTATAGAAAAGGCTTGACAAGGGAAGCCCCCACACAGCACATCAAAATCCTTAGGTATAAAAGACTTCGTGACTGGGGAAGTGATATCACCAAAGGGGAGTTCTCCAAAATTAGCTAGGTAGGTTTGCTGAGCTTGCTTATCCCACTCACTAGAGAAGAGACAAGTGCCACCGACCGACTGCATCGCAAGGCGTATCCCTCCGATACCAGCAAACAAGTCTATAAACGTAAAGGCTCCGTCAAGTTGACTAGGAAAGGGAGCGGTCTGCAACTCTGGAAATAGGCCATAGCTTGAAACAGGCTCTGCAACACGACCCTCTCCATGGTGCTCTGACGATGAGGACTCTATAAGGGCGCTGATTATCTCCTCAGCTACATCCCTATAGTATGAGTATCGACTCCCTAATTGCAGATGATGAGAGACTACAGACATCTCCATCATCGGGGTAAGATGCCCAGCTACTAGCTACGCTTGAAGATAGCCCTGGTGTATGAAGATTAATCCTCGTACACTGCAATATAAGCTCACTGTAGAGCGACTCCTGCATCTCCGCTGATGCCAATCTCTCCCGAGGAAATCGGGAATCTCCACGGAGCAAACAAAAATTCCCTACGGAGGGCCGAAATGAAAGTTCGGAAGAATGAAATAAAACTTCGGAAGAGTGAAATCAAAGTTCCGAA
>NZ_CAMYEZ010000141.1 GCF_947254915.1 uncultured Porphyromonas sp.
ATCTGACCCAGCAGACCTCGTCGGCTAGCTCCTAGAGCAAACAAACTCTCGCTTCCCGTGTGCAAATGAGCTTGCACACGGGAAGCTTTTGTATCTCGTCCCTACCCACCGATAGCTCCGATCCCTTCCCCCTGTCCTCTCCTGAAATAGTACACAGTTGGGGTTGGCTTCCCAACTGTGTACTATTTCAGGAGAGGACAAATCGTTTGATTTCCTTCGTGGTCACTTTGAGAAGCTCATTTTTATACTGCGTCAGCCCCATACTGCACGCACAGTTAAACATCCTATATAAAGTTTTACCTATCTTTGTACTCACATTATCATTGACTCTATAACTGAAATCTACGCATCTAGGGCTCTGCCGTCAGCACGAGTCTCCTTATTTGCGCAACCGTATACTAAACTCATACTTAATATGAAACGAAATCCGTCACTCTACTGCGCCATCATATTGGTGCTGATGCTCTTTTCTCTTCCTGCGATGACGCAAGAGATTACCTTGCGAACGACAATGCAGACGAATAGTAAGACGACAGAGCTGTTTACTATGAAGATTAAGGCACCTAAAGGATCCACCTATTACATTGACTATGGTGATGGCACGGATGCGAAAGAGAAGTACGGCAGTGGATATGCAGAGACGGTTCACTACAGTTTTGCTGATATGTCCACCCGTAAGGAACACCTAGTAAAGGTATGGGGAGCTAACTTTGTAGAGTTTTGGGCTATAAGCAATAGGCATGTCACGGAGCTCACTGTCAAGGATTGCCCCGATCTAGAGACACTGTCCTGCGCCAATAACAAGATACCGCAACTAGACCTCTCGGACTGTAACAAGCTCACGAAAGTTACTTGCAACAACAACGAGATCACTTCGCTAAAGCTACCCGCTTCGGTGACGAGTGTTGACTTTTCGAGGAATAGGCTCTCGCTTGTGGACTTCCCCAAGCGTCGCTCTGGGATGAACTATCGGTATGCACCTATGCGCCCTGTCCATCTCTCTACGAGTAAGATAAATGGGCTGACAGTAGATCTAACAGAAATGCTAGACTTTGAGGGGACTAAGTCTACCTTCAAGTGGTACTACTTTGACAACAAGGGCACTCATGCCGATCCAAGCTTGCTAATTGATCCAGCGACCTATACGGAGCGTGACGGAGTCTTCACCTTTCATCAGAAGCCCGACCGACCCATATACTGTGTCGTCGCCAATAGCGCCCTACCAGGACTTGACAACATCAATGACTGCTACGGCATCATGCCGATAGAGCTCAGTGGCGCAGAGAGAAAGCTGGAGCAGGTACATGCGGCCTTTGTAACCGACAAGTATACGACAGAAGGCTTGACTTTTGATCTACAGCTCAGTGCCACCAAAGAGGACACGCCCTGCCTCGTAGACTGGGGTGATGGGTCCTTTGAGGAGGCTACCCTAGGCGTGGAGCCCGTGACCTTGCGACACAACTTCGTCAATGCCAAAGTGGATCGCCAGCATCCCGTCCAGATACAGTGTGCAAACCTAGACCTGATGCGTCTCCCTAATACGTGTGGTTTGATTAAGTTTGCGCCGACTACGACACCCTGCCCCGTCAAGCGTCTGATACTGGACAATAATCGTGTGTCCGAGCTTGACTTGTCGGCTTTTGAACAGTGTGAAGAAATCTCTGCAAACGGGTGCTATATGATTCAGATCAAGCTACCCCAATCTAAGCTACTCAAGAAACTCTCTCTACGCAGTGGTACAATTACCGAGATAGATCTCTCTCCCTATACAGCACTAGAGGAGCTGACGCTAGCATTTAATAAGTTGAGCTCTCTAGATCTGAGCGCACAGACGCAAATCAAGAAGGTGAACGTATCACACAATAAGCTGACGAGCCTCACAATGCCCACCTCTAGAGATGCTCTCAAGGAGCTGGACTGCTCCTCCAATGCAATTCCTATGTATCTGCTACCGACCAAGGGCGCAATGAGCAAATATCTATATGCCCCGCAAGAAGCTTTTGAGATCACACCAGAGATGATAGATGGCAGTACGGTAGATCTCTCTATGTTTGACAATTTGATTGGTGAGGAGACGACTCCCCAGCCGACGACTTATATTTGGCTACACGCTGATGATGAGACACTGTTTATTATGGAAGGCGTGCACTACGATGTCGCTGGGGGCAAGTTTACGTTTAAGATCAAAGAGCCGACAAGAATCTTTTGCACATTGGAAACGAAAGCCTTCCCGCTCCTAGCCTCAAAAGCCAAGAGCTACCGGAGCAAGCCTATCACCGTCTCAGCACAAGGCACCCTCTCCATAGACAGCTCTATGACAGCAGAGACTCCGCTACGTATGAGCGTGAGTGGTCGAGAGGTCACACTCGAGACTGCCCAGAGCCTTGTCGCTCAAATCTTTGCTATGGATGGTAAGATAATCTGGACGAAGGCTCTGAGTGCTGGCAGCGCAGAGACACTAACATTGCCTCAAGGGGCATACATCCTTCATGCTGAGGGAATGGACTCTGTGCGACTGATTATCCAGTAAGTGTGACTACGCATCTCATCTAGGTTTGGTCTACTAGAGAGAATACGATCTAAATCTTCGGAGTGGTGGGCTGTCATTGAGGCGTGCTCGTGACCTTTGACAGCAGTAGAAGAGGAGCTCCCGTGGGGTGGTGTAGTACCTTTGCAGCGCTTCCTCCCCTAGCTCTAGTGAGCAGAGCCGATGTGAGTGCGAGCTTACTCAGTGAGGAGGGTGAGGAGGCGGGAGCCATCGGGCTGTGCCTCAATGTGAATGACGGCGGTCTCCTCGGGGAGTAGCGGGGCGATGACGTCGGGCCACTCAATATAGCAGCGAGCGCCTGAGCGGATATACTCGGCTAGCCCTATCTGATCAGCATCTGCGAGGCTCTCCAGACGGTAGCAGTCTATATGATAGATGGTGTCGTCGGACTGAGTCGTGTAGACGTTGACAATGGCAAAGGTGGGACTATTGACCACCTCCTCTTCGCTGGCGCCATCAAGACGGCAGAGCTCGTGAACGAGCGTCGTCTTGCCCGCTCCTAGATCCCCCTGTAGGGCGATAACGGGGTAGTCGGCAAGTCGTGTGTGCACCTCCTGGGCTATGCGTGGGAGGTCGGCAAGGGATTGTAGTGTGAGACGCATATAGTTAATGGTATTAGCGAGGCGTGAGCGTGATGCAGGGCACGAGCATCTCCTCCATAGAGATGCCTCCGTGCTGGAGCGTGTCACGGTAGTAGTTGACGTAGTAGTTATAGTTGTTGGGATAGGCGAAAAAGTTCTGCTCGTAGCAGAAGACGTAGCCGTCTGTCAGATGATTGACGGGAAGACCTATATCTTTAGGTTTGCGAGGAGCGTAGACCTCTTTAGCATTGAAAGAGAGGCTTTGGCCCAGCTTGTAGCGCAGATTGGTAGAGGTGTTGCGATTGCCAATGATCTGAACTGGTTTGCGCACGCGGACGGACCCGTGGTCGGTGGTCAGGATGATCTTGGCGCCCATCTGAGCGACCTGCTCAAAGAGCCGATAGGTGGTCGAGTGGCGGAACCAGCTCTGTGTCAGGGAGCGGTAAGCGGCCTCACTGCTGGCCAGCTCGCGGATCATCTTGCTCTCGGTGCGAGCGTGCGATAGCATATCGACAAAGTTGAGGACGATGACGTTGAGCGGGTTGTCCTGTAGCTCGTTGAGCTGACCGAGGAGTCGCTCGCCGAAGGAGGTCTCGTACACCTTGCGGTAGGCGAAGCTATAGGGCTTGCGATAGCGCTTGAGAAGGCTTGCGATCATGGGCTCTTCGTTGAGATTCTTGCCCTCTTCGCTCTCCTCATCAACCCACAGGTCGGGAAAGGTTTTCGCGATCTCAAGGGGCATGAGCCCAGAGAAGATTGCATTGCGCGCATACTGTGTGGCTGTCGGCAGGATGGCGGTGTACATGCCGTCGTCGAAGGTGAAGAGTCCGCTCAGCATCTCCTGCACGGCAAGCCACTGGTCCCAGCGGAAGTTGTCGATGAGGATTAGGAAGACATGCTCGCCACGATCGAGCAGGGGGAAGACCTTGTCCCGCATCAGCGTATGGCTCATTAGCGGAGCGCACTTCGGATCTTGTATCCACCCTTCGTACTCCTTAGTAATGTACTTGGCGAAGAGTCTATTCGCCTCGTCACGTTGAGACTGCAGTGTCTCAGCCATGTCGGGAAGGTAGTTGTCCACCTGCATGACCCACTTGGAGATCTCCTTATAGATGGACATCCACTCATCGATGGTGCCAGCGCTATTGATCCGCAGAGACAGCTCCCGGAAGGCTTGTATGTAGTTTTGCTGTGTGGCCTCGGTGACGATCTGCTCTCGGTGCAGTACTTTCTTGAGCGAGAGGAGCAGTTGGTGCGGATTGACTGGCTTGATGAGGTAGTCGGCTATCTGACGGCTGATGGCTTCATTCATGAGGTGCTCCTCCTCGCTCTTGGTGACCATAACCACGGGGAGGTAGGGGTAGAGCGGAGCGATGCGAGCGAGCGTCTCTAGGCCCGACAAACCTGGCATCTGCTCATCGAGGAAGACTAAGTCGTACGACCGCTCCTGTAGCAGGTCAAGGGCATCGGCTCCACTCACACAAGGGGTGACCTCATAGCCGTGCTGCTCGAGGAATATGATGTGCGGTCTCAGGAGATCTATCTCGTCATCGACCCAAAGTATCTGTATTGCGGACATAGATGCGTAGCTTATTATGTG
>NZ_CAMYEZ010000142.1 GCF_947254915.1 uncultured Porphyromonas sp.
AAGAAGACACGTGCCAAAGAATACTGAAGCACGTACAGTACCATACTGCTCAGCGATCATCGGGGAGAGCCAAAACACAGCAAAGACACCAAGACGAGCCACAGCCATCTCAATACCCATAGCTAGAGCCATCTCCTTGCCCTCAAACCACTTGACGATGGATCGAGAGACCGTCACACCACCCATCTCAGTACCGCAACCGAAGAGAGCGAAGCCGACACAAGCGAGCTTAGCTGAGGCTGGCACAGATGTCCAGAAGCTATTGAAGAAGCTGTATCCGAAGCCTCCAGCATTAAAGGCGGGGCTCAGTGCGTACAGCTTGATCAAGGCTCCGATCACCATCAGAGAGCCTGATAGGAGGAAGGTAAAGCGTACCCCCATCTTGTCTAGGATGATACCAGCGAAGATGAGGAAGAAGAAGAATACATTGATAAAGAACTCACTACCTCCATAAGTGCCGAAGACAGTAGAACTCCAGTTAAGCTCTGACTCTACCATCGTCTTGATAGGTGAGAGGATGTCTACAAACATGTAGGCAAAGAACATCGTGAGTGCGACCAGCGCGAGCGCTAGCCATCTCATTCCTGCGCTGTCTCGCAGGGTCTTTAGTTGTGTAGATTCAGTCATTACGTTATGTAGTATGTTTGATTTGTTGATGCGTATTTATAGACAGAGCGTCTAGCCCTCATTGATGGGTTGGACGCTCTTTTTGTGTCATGGGATAACTCTTGAGTAGCTCGGCAACGATAAAGTTGCTACCGCCGACGAAGATCAAGTCTCCAGCATTGGCATGTGCTAAGACCTCTTGGAGGGCTTCCTCTACCGAGGGATAAGCTCTACCCCTAAGGCCGATAGCCTCCGCACGTTGCTGTAGTTCTTCGGCAGGTAGCGTACGCTGTGACGCTGTCGTGCAGAAGTAGTAGCGAGCTGACGAGGGCAGGAGTGCCAAGTTGGTATCTATATCCTTGTCGGCACTCATACCTACTATTATATATAGGTGATCATACTTTGCCTCCTCAAGCTGATGAGCCACGACTGCTATACCAGCGGGATTGTGCGCCGTGTCGCAGACGATATGAGGATTGGTCGAGATCGTCTCCCAGCGGCCACGCAGCCCCGAGAGCTTGTATAGCTCAGCGAAGCCTCGCGACACCTCCTCATGAGTCAAAGGCTTATCGAGGACTTTGTCGTCCAAGATGCGTAGCGCAGTCAGGACTGTGTGGGCATTTTCCAGCTGCGCATCACCCGAGAGCGGTGTCTCTAGGAGACCATAGTCGACGGTGTCTAGTCGCATGCCTGGGTGTAACTCATCGTATCGCTTGATCGTGTGCTCATCCTCGCAAAAGGTGATCGGAGCATGTCGCTCCTCAGCCACCTGCTCAAAGAGCTCACGCACAGAGCCACCAGCATTGCCAATGACCGCATGAACACCCTCCTTGATGATGCCCGCCTTCTCGTAGGCAATCGCCTCGAGCGTGTTGCCGAGATACTGCGTGTGGTCCAGACTTATATTGGTTATGATCGAGAGCTTAGGCAGTATCACGTTGGTACTGTCTAGTCGTCCTCCTAGCCCCACCTCGATGATGGCGTAGTCCACCTTATGGGTGTGGAAATGCTCAAACGCCATCAGGGTCGTGTACTCAAAGAATGAGGGACCGACAGACTCAATCAGCGGACGTGTCCGCTCCACAAAAGAGACTACCTCCTCCTCGGAGATCATCTCGCCATTGATCCGTATGCGCTCCCGAAAGTCCACTAGGTGTGGCGAGGTAAAGAGCCCCACCTTATAGCCAGCAGCTGTCAGCACGGAGGCTATGAGCGAAGTAGTCGAGCCCTTACCATTGGTGCCTCCTACATGTATGGTGCGGATATATCGCTGAGGATTACCTATAGCCTCGCACATCTGCTGCATACGCTCCAGGCCAGGCTTATAGGCATCGCCCCCTTGGTTTTGATAGCAAGGGGTCGCTTGGTAGAGATAGTCTACCGTTTCTTTATAGTTCATTGTTGAGCTTGCGCATAATAGTCTGCGAGCGGTCAGGCCCTACAGATATAATCGAGATGGGCACTCGTAGCTGAGCCTCTAGGAAGGCTACATAGTGACGGAAGGCATCTGGGAGATCCTGCTCCGAGCGACAACCATCTAGAGGTGTCTGCCAGCCAGGTAGCTCCTGATAGATTGGCTCTATATCTGCATCCAGAGAGTACGGCATATGCTTGTACTCCTTATCACCTATGCGGTAGGCGACACAAGCCTTGATTGTAGAGAGCGTATCTAGCACATCGCTCTTCATCATAATCAAGTGAGTCACGCCACTGAGCATAATCGTATAGCGCAGGGCTACAAGGTCTATCCAGCCACAGCGACGAGGACGTCCCGTGACTGCACCGAACTCATGTCCACGGTCAGCCATCAGATGCCCGACCTCATCTTCTAGCTCTGTGGGGAAGGGACCCGATCCGACACGCGTACAGTACGCCTTGAAGATACCGTATACTCGTCCTATCGCCTTGGGCGAGATGCCGAGACCGATACAGCAACCAGCACTTACCGTGTTACTACTGGTTACAAAGGGGTAAGTACCAAAGTCCACATCTAGTAGCGAACCCTGCGCACCCTCAGCTAGGACATTCAAGCCCTCTTCTAGAGCCTCATTGATCAGGATCTCACTATCTACAAATTGGTAGCCCTTGAGGTACTCAATGGCTTTGTGGAAAGCCTCCTCCATCTCAGGCAGCTTGGATAGGTCAGCACCCATCTTCTGCAAAAGATCCACATGGCGATCTCGTACAGCCTTGTAACGAGCCTCAAAGTCTCGCTCTATATCACCGATGCGTAGCCCCGTACGAGCCACCTTGTCGGTATAGCAGGGACCTATACCCTTGCCCGTAGTGCCGATCTTAGCAGCGCCCTTAGAGAGCTCCTGCGCTGCATCCAGCAGACGGTGCGTCGGGAGGATAAGGTGCGCCTTACGGGATATGACGAGGCGCTTCTTGATGTCATGACCGCTCTGAGCCAACTGCTCAGCCTCCTCACGTAGTAGGACAGGATCCAAGACGACACCGTTGCCGATCAAGTTGAGCTTATTGCCCTGGAAGATACCTGAGGGGATCGAACGCAATACGTAGCGCTGTCCCTCAAACTCCAGTGTATGCCCCGCATTAGGGCCACCTTGAAAGCGTGCTACCATCTGATAGCCTGGGGTCAGCACGTCAACGATCTTGCCTTTGCCCTCATCACCCCATTGTAGTCCGAGTAGGACGTCTACCTTTTTCTTGTTCATGTCTTAATATATCTCTACCGGTCAGCGCCTTGAGGGGGCTTGCTGTAGCCTATCCACTTGGTTTGCTAACCTCTTATTATTCGTCTTTGCAGTATCACTCTCGCAGCGGTGGCACACACCGTAAAAGATCAGAAGGGGCTGTGCCAGCCGATATCGAGAGGTCGTAGCGTGATGTAGAGCCTTGAGTCGTCGAGGCTGTCTATAGAGAACCTCAGCGCCACAGTAGCGGCAGCGACAGACGGCATAGAGACTAGCCTGCTCGCTCGTCAGGTAACGCGCCTCTCTCGACTGCGGGAGCTGCAAGATCAGCCCCGACTCGGCCAGCAGGCGCACCGTACTATAGACCGTGCCACGGCTCTGGTGACAACCCTCCTCCTTAAGCTGAGCCATCAGCTCCTCTGTCGTAAAGATACGACGCTGCGTACTGACCACCTGAGCAATCTCCACTCGCTCAGAAGTCAGCTGGTAGCCGTGCTGCTTGAGAAAGGCCTTAAAGGGCGACACCAAATCCGACATCATACTGCGCCACCCCCCTATCGTAGGAGATGTGACATACTACAATTTTACTGCGTTACACATTAGCAACGACTACCACATCTGTAGTAGTCTCACTATGAGGCGTGACACCACTTCGTGCGCCACGCTTCTCGGCATTCCCCCCACCCCACTTCGTCCTCCAGCTGAGAGCAACGAGTGTAGCGGGATCTGACCGATGTCGCAAAGTTATACAAATTACTTTACTTACGCCACCTTTCGACCAGCACCCATTCCGCAAGTCGGATTACTCGTCTCATCTGAAATCCCTTTGCTCAATAGCAATCTGCATTTTACTCAATTCTGGATCCAGATTTACTCAATTCTCTATGCGAAACTACTCAAATCTCTCTGCAAACTCACGAGTAGCGCTGTGTTGAGACGCACATAACGGACACTGTAACTTTTAACGGGGACAGACGCCCTCCGCCTCAGCACGAGTCGTGCGTTCCTACAAATGTTACCCGTCAGATGAGACTGTTGACTTTTGCAACAGTCTACAGATCGCTCCGACGGCTACGATGCGTCGGACCGCAAGCGGTCGACTCTTCTTCGTAAAGATGCACAGATCGTGCGTCCGTTGTCAAACCAGCTGACGAGTAACGGTTGTAGGGACGCACGATCTGTGCGTCCGTTGTATCAAAGGTAACAGTGTCCGTTGTATTAACGACAGTGGGTTACACGTCCCGTTTTAACGGGAACGGACGCACAGATCGTGCGTCCCTACACGGGGTTACCCGTCCTCTGCATCTTTACGAAGAAGAGTCGACCGCTTGCGGTCCGACGCAT
>NZ_CAMYEZ010000143.1 GCF_947254915.1 uncultured Porphyromonas sp.
GTATCGTCTCCTTTGACTACGTCTACCAACCCGACGGCTCCACCAAGCTAGACTAAGAGATCCGGACGAAATAGGACAGACAGCATCTCAGGTGCGACATCGCACCTGAGATACTCTTTGTATGACGGGCATATTTTGAAAACAAATTAAACCGCCGTATGCCGAACGGCACGTACGGATGGTGTGGGAGGGAAGAAAGCGAAAGTAGGACAGAAAATTTTCGTTTCCCGACCTACTTGATTGTAAGACAAGAACCAAAATGAAACGCTCTCGATACACCCTCCTAAAAGGATGGCACAAGTGGATCTGCCTAGTCATCACCATACTCGTACTAGGCTTTGCCGGATCTGGCATTATTCTAAACCACAGAGACCTGGTGTCGGGTATTGACCTACCCCGCTCCTGGCTACCCAAGGCCTACCACTATAAATCCTGGAGCGGTGGCAGCCTCATCGGGAAGATTCGAGCGACCCCTGATGAGGAGTGGATCTATGGAGCCACCGGAGTATGGGCTTACGACCCACAGCTAAAAAGCTACGACAGCCGGAGCGATGGACTAGACTCTGGTGCCGACAGGAGATCGGTCCAAAGAGTAGTCCGGACAAACCGTGGCGACCTCTACGCCCTCACCGCATACAACCTATACAAGTGGCAAGCCGACAAAAAGGAGTGGGCGAAACAACCGAAGCTTACACCCAAAAACGAACGCTTGGCAGATCTGGAAACGCAAGGCGACACCCTTGTTTTACTGAGCCGAAGCCACCTATACCTTATCTTTCCCTCTCAAGAATCCCCCACATGCGCAGACCTTCCCGCACCGGACGACTATGAGCCACGGGTATCGCTATTCAGCACGATCTGGCAGATGCATAGTGGAGCATTCTTTGGAACAATAGGACGACTAGTTGTTGACCTGATGGGAGTGGCACTCATCCTCCTCTCCATCACCGGCGTTTTGATTACCTTTGTCCCCAAAAAAGCAAAGGTGTGGAAGCAATTTCTCAAGGAACACAATAGGTGGGGCAAATGGTGCTTTTGGGGTTTGCTTTTTGTGACGATCACAGGCGCATTTCTACGTCCTCCGTTGATGATTACAGTCATCAAGGCACAGGTCCCGACCATTCCGGGAACAAACCTTTACAGCACCAACCCGTGGAATAACAAACTGAGAATGATCCGTCGCGATCCCATCACAAAAGAGTGGTTGCTATCGACCTCTCAGGGCTTTTATGCACTGAAGCAGTTTGGAAAAGCCCCCAAGCGACTGACCGACACTCCACCTGTCAGTGTCATGGGACTCAATGTCTGGGAGTGGAGTGACCGAGACTCACTGTGGGTGGTGGGGTCGTTCAGTGGAGCATTCAAATGGAGTCGACAAGAAGGGCAAGTCTACGATGCGCTGACAGGCAAGGCCTACACCGAATCCGGACGAAAAGGAATGCCCATCTTTGGGACCCCAATCAGTGGGTACACTATTGACTCTGACGGGAGAGAGCGATTCTATAGCTACTCCTCCGGTGAACTCCAAGCGGAGAACGCGACCGACACTATGCCACCAATGCCAACAGAGATAAGTCCCGGTAGGATTTCACTCTGGCATGCCGCACTTGAGTTGCATGTCGGTCGACTGTATGGGAAAATACTCGGTCCGCTCCAGCCTCTATACATATTCCTTTCGGCCCTACTCCTCACCTTAGCTTTGGGCACTGGATGGATGCTCTACAGACGGTATTACCGGCGGAGAGGAGGAAAAAAGCCAAAGAAGTAATCCACCGAGAGGCTTTAGTCACCAGAGGAAAGAGAAAAGTCACTAACCATCAACAATCGAGTAGGTTGGGAAACGAACGTTTTCTGACCTACTTTCGGTATGACATACCCGTCATACCAAAGGGGGTGACCAGCTTCGCAAGAGAGCTAGTCACCCAAAGAGTTGTTTCTCAGAAGTGATAGAGGTGCTATGTCATAGCACGCAAAGCAGTATTACGGCTAGTACAACAATCCAAAAGAGGTAGCGTAGAAGCGTAAATGTGATTTGCAGAACGGTACGAACGATGAATCGTAGTACCACAAAACCAATCAGTATCAATAGAGCTGTTACGACCTGTGCTGTGACTAACTTAGAGAGTAAGTACACTCCACACGATAGGATACCTATAAGTAAGGTAAGTCGGATGATGCGAGACCATTTGATCTCGTTGCTTGGAGTTGTTTTGGACGCAGCTTGTAGTGGTTCCTCTTTATCTGCAGGAACACTTGCCCGTATGAAGGCTGGACTGTGCAGGTCTTTGTTCATGAGAAATCTATTCATATTCGGAGTCTTTTAGAGTTTTCAAGAGCAGAGCCAAGAGAGACTATGCGACATAAAGACAAGAGATAGAATATGCTCTTGACGTATGGAGCAGAGAGACTATCTTGGCTCTTGAAGCTCAAAAGGCTCACGAGATAGGGATAAGCTACATTGTCTACTCTAATGCACTCACATCGCCTATCATGGGAAGTTGATTAGCTTCGATAAGAAGTACAACTGTTCCTGTCAGTTCTGTGTAGAGCGTGTCATATTCAGGTGTTGCAACAAATTCATCCGTAAGATTGTATTTGTCAAAGGTCTCTTGAATTGCTCGATTCTTTAGCAATATCGGAGCAAGTCGCTCGGGGAGTGGGGAGGGGAGTTCTTTTTCAAACTCATTCTCCAAGACGGACACAAGCGTGTCGTATTTGGAGAAATGCAGGTCACGATACAGTACTTCACTCGCCATACTCTCTGCTTCGGGATATGAGAATCCTTCTTCCACAGAATCACAGTAGGTAGTAAGAGCTTCATCAGCTCGTGCCTTGATAAATGGCTTGTCTTCCACCTTTTCAGGGAAATGCTCACTAAGGTAGCTCTCTAGCTTTAAGCGGAAGTAGGATAGTTCTTTCTTATTCGTTGTCTTCATCTTCTTATTTGGTTTTAATGGTTGCACTTATTGCCAACTATTCTCCCCGATACCCATAGCC
Organism: uncultured Porphyromonas sp.; assembly: GCF_947254915.1. GTDB lineage: Bacteria > Bacteroidota > Bacteroidia > Bacteroidales > Porphyromonadaceae > Porphyromonas. Next base: position 2,998 of record NZ_CAMYEZ010000143.1, read on the forward strand.
GTATTGAATTTGCCTAGCTTGTCAGCAAACTGCTCCATGTCATGTTCGATCTTCTTATTGGTGATACGGGCATAGATTTGCGTTGTTCGGATATTGGTATGACCTAGCATTTTAGAGACACTCTCCATAGGAACGCCCTTACTGAGGCAGAGGGTAGCAAAGGTATGTCGAGCTAAGTGAAAGGTCAAATTTTTCTTGATACCACAAATATCAGCAATCTCCTTCAAATACGAATTCATCTTCTGATTGCTAAGGATAGGGAAGAGCATGTCCTCTCTTGCTGTTTGTCCCTCATATTTGGCAATGATACTTTTGGGAACTTCCAATAACAAGACATTTGACTCCACTTTCGTTTTCTGCCTTCGTGTCATAATCCACTCCTTACCGTCTAAGGTGACGATGTGCTCAGGCTTGAGGTTGGCAACATCAATATAGGCAAGCCCAGTGAAGCAAGAAAACACAAATATATCTCTCACCAATTCCAAGCGTGGTATATCACTTAAGTCTTTAGTCGCTATATCCATCACCTCTTCCTCCGAAAGGAATCCTCTATCTACTGGAGTAGAGGTAAATTGGTGGTTCCTTATTAGCAGTATTCTGCTTTTGCTTTCCTGCTGTCCTAAGATAAAGTTCAAAGTCGTGGATGACAAGGACAGTCAATTCAGCGATTTTGAGGTCTGACCTTCTATACTTACTTTTTAGAAAGGCTTGAAAGTGCTTGCGACAGACTTCATACTTTTGAAGAGTCGCAGGAGTCTTAGTGTAGCCCACCTGCTGACGTACATCATTATTGTACTTTTCAAAGAGAGTCATAAAGATATCAACGTCCTCTTTCTTACCGAGATACTCCGACTTGATTCTCTCTAACGAAAGTTCGTCAGAGAACTCTAAGCGTCTAAAGATATTCAGTAGACCATTCTGGATGTTGTCTAGCTGTAGATTGATACTAAGAGCTTCTGTGCTTCACCCTTTCAGGCGTTCTTTCTCCTTATCCCACAACTTCGCATTAACGGAGATGCCAGTAGAGCCAATGGATAAACGCTCACTATTGAGGTAAATCCTAGCCATGACAGAGGTGTTACCCTCTTTGTTTACGTAGTTGCTCCTGAGGTAAAAAGCAGTTCTGAAAATTGTCTTCATACATTTTGTTGTTTAAGGTAGCTAGGCTAGAAGAAAATTGTAGCCAAAAACCATTCTTGCAGTCCAAATTGTAGCCAGACTAAAATGGATATTTTTGACAACTACTTTCTCTGTAGCCACGCTACAAATTTCTACATAATATTCTGAACAACAGCAAAATGCGAGTACTCTATACGTACTCTGTAAGTACTCTTGGCTACAATTTTCATATTGCTCGTTTTTCTGTAGCCAGATTGTAGCCAAAGTAGAGCATTTTGGGAGTTTCGACCTACTCTGGAGGTGCTCTGGGAAAGGGCTTAGCACCAAAAGAAAAGTGCCTTAACTCACTGAGAATTAAGACACTTACTGTTTTGTTGTACTGATTGGCTAGTCTCTACC
>NZ_CAMYEZ010000144.1 GCF_947254915.1 uncultured Porphyromonas sp.
GCCTCAGTCTGAGCGTAAGCAACCTGAACCTACAGTGGCTCCACAGCCTGCTCTCGCAGCTCCCGAGCAAACCATCGAGAAGGTGGGACTGGAGGCAGAGCGAATCCTCCCAAATGCTACGGGGATGACACCGCACGAGGTGCTGCTCTATCAGTTGAAGAACTTTCGCCGTGAGCTGGACAAGCGTCTGGAGCGCCGTGGCAGCAAGGTGATCTTCATCCATGGCGCTGGTCAGGGTGTCCTGCATCAGCTCATCATCAACCGCATCGAGCAGGACTACCCGATGGTGCAGTATCGAGATGTTACGTTTGATGGCTTCCCGATGGGCGCTATTGAGGTGACGATATCGTAGCTTTTGGACCCTATGCTAGAGATCGAGCGCAAGTACCTTGTCTGTCGTGACGACTACCTCCGAGAGGCGTCTCACCACCGCCATATCCGCCAGGGCTACCTAACGGTAGATGAGCGGGTGACCGTGCGGGTGCGCATCATCGACGAGGAGGCACGACTCACTATCAAGGGGGACTCATCCGCAGACGGGCTGGTTCGCTCCGAGTGGGAGTACCCGATCCCCGTCGCTGATGCGGAGGAGATGCTGAGCCAGTGCGCTAGCAGTTGCTTAGAGAAGGTGCGCTACTACGTGCCTTACGAAGGCTTCGTATGGGAGGTAGACCGCTTCGGCGGAAGGTTAGAAGGCTTAGTCATGGCAGAGGTGGAGCTGACGAGCCCGACGGATTGCCCAGCATTGCCCTCTTGGCTAGGGCGTGAGGTGACGGGTGACATCCGCTACTACAACGCTATGCTAGCGCAAGAGCCAGCGCCACTACCCACCTTCTAAGAGAATCAATAATACACTATATAAAGAGAACTACTTATGACAACTCACCTAAGAAGAGTACTCCTGCTCCTGTTGGCCAGTCTCACCCTCTCGGCTGTCGCACTAGCCGATGGCGGTATGTGGCTACTGGAGCAGATGGCAGACCACGCTGATGAGCTCCGGGCTAAGGGGCTACAGATCCCCGTGGATGAGATATACAATCCTGATGGTCCCTGCTTACAGCGGGCAGTCGTGATGTTTGACGGAGGCTGCTCTGGCGTCTTCGTCTCGAACCAAGGGTTGGTCCTAACCAACCACCACTGTGGCTACGACCAGATACAGAGCCACTCAGCCGTAGAGCATAACTACCTACGCGACGGCATCTGGACACAGTCTATGCGTGAGGAGCTCCCCTGTCCTGGACTAGAGGTGATCTCCATTGACAAGATCACCAACGTGACCGACCAAGTGAACAAATTGCTGAAGCAGTCTCCCTATAAGAAGGATCCGATGGCAGCTTTCTCCATTGCGACGCTCACCAAGATGATCCCCGCCATCGTAGGCGAGGCAGCGATGCGGCAACCTGGCATTCGTTACGAGCTAAAGCCTTTCTACGGGGGCAACCGCTACTACCTCTTTACAAAGAAGGTCTTCACCGACGTGCGTCTCGTAGCAGCTCCGCCCAGCGCTATCGGCAAGTATGGCTCCGACACGGACAACTGGATGTGGCCTCGCCACACGGGAGACTTCTCCATCTTCCGTGTCTATGTGGACAAGAACAATAACCCCGCCGACTACAGCGCCGACAACGTGCCTTACAAGCCAGAGCGCTTCGCAGCGGTCTCTACTTCGGGCGTACAGCGTGATGACTTTGCGCTGATCATGGGCTTCCCTGGTACGACCAATCACTTCTTCACCGAGGCGCAGGTGGACGAGTGGTCTGAGATTGACAACAACATACGTATCGAGATGCGTGGTCTACGTCAGGAGGTGATGCTGCGTCGTATGCTCGCTGACGAGAAGGTCAATATCCAGTACGCAGCTAAGTACGCTTACTCGCAAAATGGCTACAAGCGCGCTCAAGGTGCCAACTGGGCGATCCGAACCCGCAACCTACAGGCGACCAAGCGTGCGCAGCAAGATGAACTGGCGCAATGGGCTAAGGCAAACAAGCGCCCCGAGGTGACGAAGGCTATCCAAACGATTGCCGACTGTGTCGCTGCGCGCCGTGAGGCTCGTCGTGTGCAGTGGTACCTGATGGAGGGTATCTTGACACCGATCGAGTTTCTCCAGATACCGTTAGCCGACGGCAAGAAACTCCAGCAGTGGAGCGATCCGAAGGTGCGCGAGGAGATCATCAGCGACTTGCGTAGTGGCTACGCTGCCTTCTATAATAAGGACTACGACCCAGCGGTCGACAAAGAGGTAGCAACGGTACTCCTGCAGCGCTACACCGAACGCATCGATGAGGCGCACTGGCCCGCAGCTCTTCGTGAAGGTGTGGCTCAGTATGGTTCCGTGCAGGCTTACGTGACTCATCTCTTCGACAGCTCAATCTTTGCCGATCCAGCACGCTTCGAGGCTTTCCTCAAGACTCCGTCACGTGAGCAACTCATGAACGATCCGATGACGCAGTTTGCCGTCTCGACCATCAATCTCTTCGTCCAGATGCGTGAGCAGCAGGCTGCCTACGACGATCCGATCAAGCTGGCTCACAGAGACTACGTGCGTGGCATGATGGATATGCAGGGCGCGCGCAAGGTGTGGCCCGATGCCAACCTGACGCTCCGCTTTACCTACGGCAATGTGCGTGGCTACGCTCCTCGCGACAACGTCTACTACGGTCATCAGACTACCCTCACGGGTGTGATGGAAAAGGAAGACCCCAAGAGCTGGGAGTTTGCCCTGCCTGATCGAATCAAAGAGATCTACAAGCAAAAGGATTACGGCGTCTATGCACTACCGAATGGCGAGATGCCTGTCAACTTCTGCGCTACGACCCACACAACGGGTGGTAACTCAGGTAGCCCTGTCTTCGACGGCAAGGGACGCCTTATCGGGCTCAACTTCGACCGCAACTGGGAGGGTGTCGGTGGCGACATCGAGTACCTGCCCAACTACCAGCGAAGCATTATCCTAGACATCCGTTATCTCCTCATGCTCGTCGACAAGTACGGTCATTGCCAGCGTCTGCTCGACGAGATGAACCTTGTTAAGTAATCTGCCTATGGAGACACTACAACTAGAGGAGCAGATCGTCAAGATGCTCCGCACCGTCTACGACCCTGAGATCCCTGTCAATATCTACGACCTAGGACTCATCTACAACGTGGATATACAGGACGAAGGGGCCAAGGTGGTGATCACTATGACGCTCACAGCGCCCAATTGCCCGGCCGCAGACTTCATCCTGCAGGATGTACAGATCAAGGTCGAGAGCATCAAGGGCGTCAAGCGCTGTGACATCGAGCTCACCTTCGACCCACCGTGGGATAGCTCCATGATGTCTGAGGAGGCACAGCTGGAGCTGGGATTCCTCTAGGGCAAAGCCTAGCTCATACCCTAAACTATGGGAGCTATATACTTCCTATCCGATGCACACCTAGGGTCGCCCTACCACGACGACCCTAGGCGTGCTGAACTACGACTCGTCGCCTGGCTCCGCTCCATAGCGGACGATGCCGAGGCAGTCTACCTGCTAGGCGATATGCTCGACTACTGGTTTGACTACAAGTATGTCGTGCCGAGGGGGGCGGTACGCTTCCTCGCCGCTTTGGCAGATCTCGTGGAGCAAGGGATTGAGGTGCACTATATCATGGGCAATCACGACCTCTGGCTCACCGATTACTTTGAGAAAGAGCTCGGCGTCATCGTACATCGCGACACCATCGTCTGTCAGCTCAAAGGACGCACCTTCCGCCTGTCACACGGACATCGGGAGTACGCCCTGCGCTATAAGAAAGAGCGCTGGCTCTTTGGCACTTTCGAAAGTCAACTCGCAAGGCGTCTCTACGCCGCTATCCATCCACGCTGGACCGTTGGCTTCGCTCAGCGGTGGGCTTACCGCAATCGTCTGCGACAAATGCGAGCTGCCAACGATCCCTCACGACCAGGCTACAACCCGCAGATGAATGTGGAGCGAGACGAGTGGCTCGTGCAGTACACCAAAGAACTAATCCCGCAGCACCCCGAGATAGACTATTATATATATGGTCACCGTCATCTGCTGCTCAACCTCTCGCTCCCCAACGACCGTCGCTGCATCATCCTCGGCGACTGGATCCACTACAACTCCTACGCCCGCTGGGACGGAGAGTCGCTCACCATCGGGCTCTACGACGAGCCGTAAAAGCTCTACGGCAAGCGGATCAAAGGCTGACTTGCAGGACACTTTGGGTAAAATGTTTCTCCTCTCACTGTCTATGTCCAGTTAATCGACAGTGCAAAAGTAGTACAGGAGCCCATAGAGCTTGCCCCCTAGTGCACTCAACATCGGGCTGAGACCCACAAGCGTCTCAACAGCCCCTATATAAGAGCAACACAACAGCTCCTCCAAACCCTACTGCTCGTTAGGAGTAACAATTATGTGACCCCTTCTGTACAACTTAAGCTGGGCGCGGGTCTAGCTCTTGCATTTGACAGCGTATTTTCCACTCCAAAATGCAATTTGGAGTGGAGCTCGCCCTGCTCCGGACGC
>NZ_CAMYEZ010000145.1 GCF_947254915.1 uncultured Porphyromonas sp.
CGCATATCCCAGAGTTGTCGTCAAGCGTACTTCCAAGACATAATGCGTCAGCCCTGTTACGCACCCCAATCCAATTGTGCGAGCAAACGACTCCTCTTCGGAAGAGTTTTGAGGAAATAAAGAATCTCCACCGAGGAATATTCTGTTTTTCCTCAGTGGAGAGACCATAAGTTGCAATGTCCTAGCCTCCCCCCCCCTAATTAAGTGAGGCTAAGCTTGAGACTAGTCGAAGGAGCGCAGACGAGCGATGTACTTGCCCAGGATGTCAAACTCAAGGTTGACCACGCTCCCCTCCTTAAAGTACTTGAAGTTCGTATGCTCTAGGGTGTAAGGTATGATCGCTACTTCAAAAGAGTTTTCCTGCGAATTGCAGACGGTAAGGCTCACGCCATTGACCGTCACGGAGCCCTTCTCAACCGTCATATAGCCCTGGCGCATCATCTCACGATCCACCTCATAGGCGAAGGTAAAGTAGTGGCTACCGTCCATCTCACGAATGGCCGTACAGCGAGCCGTCTGATCCACGTGCCCCTGTACAATGTGACCGTCCAGACGACCTCCGAGCATCATGCTACGCTCCACATTGACATAATCGCCCACCTGGAGGAGTCCTAGGTTGCTACGGTCTAGCGTCTCCTGGACTGCTGTCACTGTGTAGCCACCCTCCTCAAGCGAGACGACGGTGAGACAGACACCATTGTGTGCGATGCTCTGATCTATCTGTAGCTCTGCGGCAAAAGGGCAGGCTAGTGTGATGTGCAGGTTACTCCCTTCACGAGTCAGGCGGCGCACTTGCGCCATACTTTCTACTATTCCACTAAACATATATGTATTCGGTTTGCTCTATTGATTGGTTACTTCGCAAAGATACGAAATCACAGCCGTCTTGTGCAGGCTTTTGAGGCGAAAGCCGTCTGACTTCTCTACCTGCTTAGTTGCGCAAGGCGAGTAGCATCCGCAGGAACGTGTCGAAGAGCACCATCTTCGTCAGCACATTGCCACGGATCTCTCGCATCGCCTCCTCGAGGAGCCTATAGCAGGCACCCATCGCCTTGTTGTTGACCCGTAGCTCCCCCACACGTGCCTCGCCACTGAGTGCACGGTGCCACTGCCTACCCACCTGCTGCATCAGTAGTTTGAGGAAAGCAACCGCTCCCTCGCGTCCAGCTTTGTCCACCTCCTCACTGAGAAGCTTCAGACGCAGGATGTCGGCTCGTAAGGTCGCATCGTACCACTGCTGCGCCAGCTCCTGCAGTTTGTCTTGCGAAGCGGAGCTGTCGAGTAGCCGTAGCGCATCACTCAGGTTACCGTCCACTAGGGGAATCATCGCCTCCAGAGCATCGGTCGCCAGCTCTGGGTGTAGAGCGGTCAGCGCCTCTCTCATCTCCGCCTCCGTCATCGGGGGCAGCTCGAAGCGCTGTACACGGCTCAGGATCGTGTCTAGGAGCCGATCCGAATGTGCCGACACAAGGATAAAGAGCGTCTCGGCGGGTGGCTCTTCGAGCGACTTGAGAAGCTTGTTGGCCGCTGCGTCATTCATACGCTCTGGCTGGTAGATAATGATCGTGCGCCAGCCCCCTTCGGTGGTTGTAACCGAGAGACGAGACAAGAGACTATTGATCTCATTCACGTAGATGACCGGCTGACTATTGCCTGCCTCCAGTACTTCGAGCCAGTCCTGATCGGTAATGTAGGGAGAGCGCCCAAGGAAGGTGCGCCACTCGTCGAAGTATCGCTCCGTGGGTGTCTCGTCTTGTGCCGCTTTGACCACGGGATAGACGAAGATAACGTCGGGATGAGCGATGGCTGCGACCTTCTTGCAGGAGGCACACGCACCACACGAGTCTTCGTCCGTAGGCAACTGACACTGGATGTACTGCGCCCAGGCCCACGCTAGGTGTAGCCCGGGGTAGCCCTCCTGTATCTCTAGGAGTACCGCATGGGGCATCTGTCCTGAGTGGGTCAAATGTGCGAACTGCTGCTTGAGGGCTTGGTATCCATATATATCGGCAAACTGCATGACGGCACTTTCTTCTTTAGATTTGGTAAAAGGGTTTGCGGGGACTCTCTCCTTTAGCTCACGAAATGACCACCCGCTGACCGCTAAACTGTCCCAGCATCTTACGTATCTCCTGCCAGGTGGATAGCTCTTGGAGGAGAGGCTGGTAGCAAGCGTAGTCCGCCTCTGGGTGCTCCTGCTGTAGTGTCTGAATTTGCTGCGAGATCTGCTGACAGCGCTCCTCGGCGTATGCTAGCTTGTAGGTGTATAGTACCTTAAAGGTCATCTCCTGAATCCACTCATCGGGTAGCATCTCCTCCTCCTCGCTGTCAGGCATCTGGAGCTCTTCGCGAGCCTTGCGAGATAGACGGTAAGGAGTCGCATAGAGATCCACCGCTAGTGCTGACACCTGCGGGGTCTCCGAGTTGCAGAGGTAAGAACCACAGGTACGCATAGGCTTATCGTCGGGGACGCTGAGCTGGTCAAGCATTAGTTTGTTACTATCGTTGAGGATGCGCTTGACCAGCGGGTGCTCGATCTCTATATCGTCCTGCTTGAGCTCTTGATAGACAAAGTTGGCCACAGAGACCTGTATCACCGTAGGCTCGGACTGCTCGTCAGACTCTTCGTCCTGCACGGAGATCTTGAGCATACGCTCCCCATAGCGCACCACGAGACGCAATAAGTCTAGAGCCTCATTGCTCATCGGCGCGTCTAGAGGCGAAACCGCTTGCGGGGTCTCCTCGGGAGCACTCTCTTCAGGTGTCGCTGCCTCTGGCGGAGCATACTGATAGACTCGCCCACGGCTAAAGCGCTCCTGCTTGATCTGCTGCAAGAGTAGATCTTCTGCCACGCCATACATCTGAGACATCTGCTGGATGTAGACGATCCGCTCAAGGCTATCGGGGATCGTAGCAATGCTCTGCAAGATGTCTCGCATCAGTTGCGTCTTAAGCTGTGGATCTTGTGCCATCTGCGGAGCATAGAGCTGAGACTTGAAGGTCAGGAAGTCCTGCTCGTGCGCAGCAAAGTACTCCTCCACCTCGGTGCGACTACGCTTAGAGACAAATTCGTCGGGATCCTCTCCATCGGGTAGGACTAAGAGCTTGATCTGCATCCCCTCAGCGAGGAGCATATCGACCGAGCGCAACGCTGCTTTGACACCCGCCTCATCACCGTCGAAGAGCACCAGTACATTACGCGAGAAGCGTCGCAAGAGTTGTATCTGACTCTCTGTAAGCGCCGTGCCAGAGGTCGCCACCACATTCTCTATCCCCACTTGGTGCATGGCGATCACATCAAGATAGCCCTCGACGATGATGCCTTGATCTCGTTGTGCTATAGCTCGCTTCGCCTGATAGAGGCCGTATAGCTCACGGCTCTTGTCGTAGATGATGCTCTCGGGCGAATTGATATACTTGGCTATCTTGTCCGCCTTGCGCATCGTGCGCCCTCCGAAGCCGACGACACGCCCCCCTACATTATATATAGGGAATATAACGCGCTCGTGATAGCGGTCGGCACTCGGGCGACCCTCGCTCGGGGCGTAGAGCAGACCCGTCGCGACAAAGCTGTCCATGTCGTAGCCATGCTCCTCGACATACTTCGCCAGCGCACGTCGATCACTCGGCGAGTAGCCCAGCCCGAAGGTCTGTATCGCCTCCGACCGCACCCCACGTTGCGTAAAGTAGGGCAAGGCTACGTCTAGTCCCTCCTCCTGGCTGAGGAGCTGCTCGGTAAAGAACTTCGCCGCCACCTCATTGGCAAGGTAAAGCGCCTCTCGCTCATTATGTCTCTGCTGCTCCTCTTCGGTCATCTCCCGCTCGGGCACGGGGATATTATACTTCTGAGCGAGGTAGCGGAGTGCATCAACGAAGGAGCAGTTCTGTATCTTCATAATGAAGGAGATAGGCGTGCCACCTGCGCCACAAGCGAAGCACTTGCAGATATTCTTGGACGGAGTAACAATGAAGGAGGGGTGACGATCCTTGTGAAATGGGCACAACCCCACAAAGCCTGACCCCTTGCGCCGTAGCTGCACAAAGTCAGACACCACATCCTCAATGCGTGCCGTATCTATGATTAGTTGCTTCGTTTGCTCGTCCATCATCGGTCTACTTCACTCGCTCTGCAAATGTACTCATTTCACGGCAAAGCCCTCCTCCGTGCATAGGTCTGACGCATTATGTAATGATGAACTCGTCTGCGCCACGATCAAGGAAGTTGAGCGATTCCTCGGTGGAGGTTTTTGATTATCCAGCGAGGAGCGAAAAAATTCCTCCGAACTTTCATTTCATTCCTCCGAACTTTCATTTCATTCTTCCGAAGTTTTATATCTCGGCTCCGTGGAGAATTTTCGTTTGCTCCCTAGCGATTCCCGATTTCCTCGGGAGAAATTGGTGTCAGCGGAGATACAAAGAGTAGGGGTCAAGTGAGTATATAGCGCTACAAGGCTAGGCTCTAGCTATATATGTAGTCCCTAGAAGAG
>NZ_CAMYEZ010000146.1 GCF_947254915.1 uncultured Porphyromonas sp.
GATTGAGATTGTTTGTTAGTTAATTAGTTAGGTCAGGACTAGCCCTGCCAGAGTGCTAGACGTTGGGGTCAGGTGTCACAAGTTTGTTTTCGTAAATGGTTCCCGCCTTGATGGTGGCTCGTACGAGGTTGACACCAAAGTGGTAGGAGAGGAACTTGTACGAGGGGAACCGCAGGAGTGCTAGGTCTCCCACCTTGCCTACTTCGATGCTTCCTATCTGATCTGCACGGCCGATGGCAGCTGCGCCATTGAGCGTGAGTGCTGTGACCGCCTCCTCAACGGTCATGCCCATATAGATGGTCGCTAGAGCGAACATAAGTGGGATGGAGGAGCTAAAGCAACTCCCAGGGTTGAGGTCGGAAGCAACGGCTACAGCACAGCCAGCATCAATCATACGACGTGCTGGCGCATACTTTTCGCCAAGGCTGAAGGCTGTACAGGGGAGACAGGTAGCTACGGTGTCGCTCTGCGCTAATGCTTGGATCCCCTTGTCAGATATCTGTAGTAAGTGGTCTGCAGAGAGACATCCTAGCTCGGCTGCTAGCTCTGCTCCTCCAAAGGACACGATCTCGTCAGCGTGCATCTTGGTCTTGAGCCCTAGCTCCTTAGCACGAGTCAAGAGGATGCGTGTCTGCTCATGGTCGAAGACTCCTTGCTCAGTAAAGATGTCACAACACTCTGCCAAGCCTCGCTCTACGACTACTGGCATAACTGTGTCACAGAGGTAGTGGATGAAGTCTGTGGAACGACCTTTGTACTCGGGCGGTGTGTCGTGTGCTCCCATAAAGGTGGGGTAGAGGTCTATCGGGTGCTGCTTCTGTAGCGTCCGAATGACCTCTAGCTGCTTGATCTCCGTATCGAGCTCCATACCGTAGCCACTCTTAGCCTCAACGGTTGTAACGCCCATAGATAGCATAGCGTCTAGATGCGCAGAGGCACGCTGGGTAAGCTCTTCAGCCGTTGCGCTACGGGTCGCCTTCATCGTGTTGGCTATACCACCGCCACGCTCCATAATGCTCATATAGCTATCACCAGCTAGTCGCCACTGGAACTCATCCTCACGGTAGCCTCCGAAGATGAGGTGGGTGTGACTGTCAACGAAGCCTGGCAGGACGCACCCTCCCTGAGCGTCATAAGCGACACAGTCTGTGTGGTCTACTAATTCGGCTTCTTGCATAGTCCCGACGAAGGCTATCTTGCCTTGTCGTACGATGATGGCGGCTGGTCCCTCGATGACTCCGAGCTGACGCATCGCCTCAGCACCGTGCTGTGCGGTGGAACCTGGACGGGTCACGATCTGACCGATATTGTATAGGTAGAGATTGGACATTAGATTTTAGAAGTTAGAGAGTAGAGTTTCTAGGCTTTCTATGGATACTAGTCGTACTAGCTGTCCTAGAGACTCTACTCTCTAGTTGGTGAAACGCTCTATTTGAACTACTCCATCATGCGGAGCTCTAGGATCTGGGTCTCGCAGAAGTTCTCAATGCCGAGGTAGTACTCAGCGCAGTCGATGAGCGCCTTCATAGGCACGAGGCCGATGACCTCAGCGCCAACGATCTCGACACCGTAGCGACGAGCCTCCATACGTACCATCTCGTGAGCACGATAGACGGCTGTCTTGGTGTAGTCGGTGAGGTTCATAGAGACCTGTACGATGTGTCGGTCAGTCAGCTCTACGCCCATAGCCTTGCAGAAGCGTAGACCGCCACCGATGTGACGTACCTTCTTAGCGATGGCATCAGCGATAGAAAGGTCTGCAGTATTGAGGTTGACATTGTAAGCGACGAGAGGCATACGAGCACCGACAGCTACAACGCCTGCTGTGGGGTGAATGTCAGCTGGACCGAAGTCTGGGTGCCACTCGTCCTCGTGGATCTTCTCAGCCATCCCCTCGAACTGTCCCTTGCGGATCTTAGCGAGGTTCTCACGATGAGGAGCTGTAGCGCTCTTCTCATAGAGGAAGACGGGTACACCGATGCGCTCGCCGATCTCCTTGCCGACCTCCTTAGAGAGCTCGATAGCCTCCTCCATCTCCATATTGCGAATGGGGATAAAGGGGATAACATCGACAGCGCCCATACGTGGATGTTGCCCCTCGTGCTTGGTCATATCGATGACCTTTACAGCGACCTCAACAGCAGCGAGGACAGACTTGCGGACAGCCTCAGGCTCGCCCATAACGGTTACCACGCAGCGGTTGTGATCCTCGTCATTACTGTAGTCTAGGAGCTTGACGCCCTTAGTCTCTCTAAAGGGTTGTACGATCTGCTCAATCTTTGCTTTGTCACGTCCCTCGCTAAAGTTGGGGACACACTCTACGATCTTTGTCTGAATAGCCATTGTATTATCTACTTATTATAGTGTTGTGTTTTGATATCTTGGTAAGCCTTTTTGATAGGTCTCCTGAAATATTTCGCTAAGTTACTGATTATTTGAAGCCCTGTCAAGCTCTTTCGGATAGGAGCTGCATACCAAAGGGCGCGTTAGCTCTTGTAGTAAGTACGCTTGATGCGAGGCGAAAGCTTGGAAATCACCTCATATGGTATGGTGCCGATGCGCTCTGCGAGGTCACTCACCTGCAAGCCTGGCACGCCGAAGATGATTACCTCATCACCCTCTGCGACCTTTCCCTGGAGTGCCGTGAGATCGACCATACAAGTGTCCATACAGACGTTGCCCACAATCGGACAAAGCGTGTCGTGGATCATAACGCTCCCCACGCCACAGCTGAAGCGCCTATCATAGCCGTCGGCATAGCCAATCGGGATGATACCAATCTGCCCGCCAGGAGCGACCTGTCCACGTCGTCCATAGCCGATAGTCTCCCCGTCAGGGATAGTTTTGATCTGCAGGAGCGTGGTACGTAGCTTAGCGACAGGCTCGAGGGTGAGACAACCCGTAGCACTGATTCCATAGAGTCCTACTCCTAGACGAGCCATATCGTAGTGATGATGGTTGTACCGCTCTATGCCAGCCGTGTTTTGGACATGGCGTAGAGGACGATAGGAGAGCTGACTGGTAAGGTAGTCGGCACCCTCGTCATAGAGGGCAAACTGCAGCTCCGTAAAGTCGCTCATCGTCGGTTCATCGGCGGCCGCCAAGTGCGTAAAGATACTCTGCACCCGTATCAGTGGCTCCACCTCGTGAAGCGTCTGAGCGAGATGCTCTAGGGTCGCTCTGTCTGGCGTGAAGCCCGTACGGTGCATACCCGTGTCTAGCTCGATGTGAACAGGATAGTGGCTCAGTCCCTGACGCTCCACGTGGCGGGCAAACTCTCGGAGGATGCGCTCGTTGTAGATCTCTGGCTCTAGGCGACTCTGCGTCATCACCTCAAAAGCCTCGACCTCGGGATTCATCACGATGATCGGCAGGAGGATTCCTTTGCTGCGTAGTTCCTTGCCCTCGTCCGCCAGCGCCACCGCTAGCGCTGCGAGGTCTTGCTGCTCCAGAGCCTTGGCTAGTTCGTAAGCTCCGATACCGTAGCCCTGCGCCTTGGCCATGACGATGATACGTGTCTCGGGTGAGAGGAGCGCCTTGTAGCTTTTCAGATTGTTTACCAGAGCTTCGAGATCTATCTCTAGCGTCGTCTCGTGAACCTGCTTCGCTAGGTGCTGTACGATACGCTCAAACTGGAATTGTCTAGCTCCTTTGACCAAAATCTCCGCATAAGTGATGGTGCTGAGGAGGTCATCGGCAAGAAGTTGGTCGGTCGTCTCGTAGAAGGCGGTCTTCCCCTCCCCACTCCTCTGGAAGTAGTCCTGATAGTTGCACAGCTCCCGTCCCACACCGATGAAGAGTGTGTGGGGATACTGTGCAATCATCTCACCCACCTGCTTGTAAAGGTCTCGTGGTAGCTGGGCACTCTGTAGGATGTCGGAGAGAATGATCACCGCCTGCTGATGCGAAGTAGCCGTGCGCTGCTTCTGAAAGTCAAGCGCAATGCGAAGCGAATTGATATCGTTATTGTAAGCGTCGTTGATTAGGCGATTGCCCGCCTGCCCCTCCTTGACCTCCAGTCTCATCTCGATCGCCTCGAGTGTCTCAAAGCGAGCTAGCACCGCCTGGCGCTGAGCCGTGGTAAGTGGCAGAAGACCAATGAGACAGAGACAGTGCGTAGCATTTTGTATAGAAGCTTGATCCGCAAAGGGAATGGTCACCGTGCTGCTCTCGTCCGCATGCTGAGCAGTGATGGTTGTGGTGTCGTCACCTGAGTGGCTGTAGGAGACATGGTAGTAAGCTTTGCCAGGCGTGAGG
>NZ_CAMYEZ010000147.1 GCF_947254915.1 uncultured Porphyromonas sp.
CGCTATGCTCAAGAAAAACACCTCCATCACGGCCCCCTTTAGCGGAGTCATCACCGAGATCATGATCAATGAGGGCGAGACCTACGCTTTCACCCCCAGTCTCAGCAGTGATCTCAAGCTAGAGAGTGGAATCATCGAGCTACGCCAGATCAATCCGCTCAAGGCTACCATCGAGGTCAACGAGAAGGATCTGAGTTATATAGCGAAAGGGCAACAAGCCTTGATTACCTTCGACGCTTATCCCGATGAGCCAGCTACGGGCAAGGTCTCTTACATCTCGGCTGTCCTATCGCCGACGACGCGCACCGCATCTGTGGAGGTCAATATACCGAACAGCAACAACCGACTCAAGCCTGGTATGTATTGCAACGTATCTATTGCCCTGCCCGAGCGGGAGGGGCTGTTCGTTCCCCTCAATGCTATCTATCGCCTAGCGGGGACGGCTGAGGAGTTTGTCTTCAAGCTCAACGAAGATGGAGCGACCGTGAGCCGCATCGCCGTAAAGCGTGGCGAGATCAACGACGGCTGGGTCTACGTAGAGAGTAATGAGCTCAAGAGTGGCGACACCATCATCATAGATGGCAAGAACAAGCTCAGTGACGGCTCTAAGGTAAACGTGGTGAAGAAGTAAGCCTATGAAACTTCCCGAATTTGGTGTAAAACGACCCATTGCGGCGGCGATGATCTTCGTCGCCATACTGGTGATCGGAGTCTTCTCCCTGACGAAGTTACCGCTAGACCTGATGCCAAACATGGAGTTCCCCTCCTTGACGGTCATCACGGTCTACCCTGGCGCCTCAGCGATAGAGGTCGAGGAGCAGGTCTCCAAGCCCCTGGAGGCGGTGCTCTCCTCGGCAGAGAACCTCGTTGAGATCAAGTCTATCTCTAAAGAGAACGTCTCCTTCATACAGCTCCGCTACGAGTGGGAAGAGGATATCACGGCTGCGGCAAACAATGCCCGAGACCTCCTCGAGCTGGTTAAGTCGCGTATGCCGTCGCAAGCCTACACGCCGATCATCTATAAGATTAACGCCTCCATGATGCCTATCCTCGGCTACGCAGTCAATGCGGACGAGAACTACAACGGACTGGAGGAGATCGTCGAGGATCAGATTGCCTCAGCTCTGCGTAAGGTCGACGGCGTCGGTACGGTCATCTATCTAGGACAGCCTCAGCGTGAGATACGAGTCGAGATAGATCCCACGAGAATGCAGGCCTATGGTATGTCGGTGGCTCAGCTATCGATGATGCTCAAGGCAAACAATATCAACGTACCCTCGGGCTTCGTCACGGAGAGTGCCTACGACTTCTCCGTGCGTATGCCTGGTAAGTACGAGAGCGTCGAGGAGCTGGAGAATACGGTCATCAAAGCGTTCAACGGTAAGGTAGTGCGTATCAAAGATGTCGCTACCGTCCGAGACACCTTTAAGGAGACCGATGCCTCAGCCTTCAATCATGTGGGCAAAGGTATCGCCCTACTCGTACAGAAGCAGTCAGGAGCGAATACGGTAGACGTAGTCAATGCGGTGCGTGCTGAGATAGCCGACATACAGAAGGATCTACCCTCAGATGTACAGATCTTTGAGGTGATAGGTTCTGATGAGCTGGTTACTTCATCGATCAACAACCTGAGTTCGTCGATCTGGTACGCTCTGATCTTCGTCACCCTAGTCGTCTTGCTTTTCCTACGAGAGTGGAGGTCTAGTCTCATCGTTTTCCTGACGATGCCTGTGTCGCTGATTTCGGCCTTTATCGTTATGAATGTGCTGGGCTACACGATTAATATCTTCTCACTCGTGGCGCTTGTGATCGCTATCGGTATGGTGGTGGACAACGCCATCGTCGTACTCGAAAACATCACGCAGCACATCGAGCGAGGCGCTATGCCGAAGCAAGCTGCCATGTTTGGAGCCTCGGAGATGGGTCTAGCCATTGCCGCCTCGACGCTGACCACGATTGTGGTGTTCCTCCCGCTCGTCTTCATGGGTGGTATCGTCGGTGTGATGTTCAAGCAACTAGCCGTCCTGACGGTGACCTGTATGATTACCTCCCTCTTTACTGCACTGGCACTGACTCCGATGCTCTCAAGCGTCCTGCTCAAGCCCGCCCCTCGTGGAGGTAAAGGCAAGAAGCACGGTAAGCTCTACAACTGGAGCGAGCGTATGTTCCAAAGGATCGAGCGCATCTACCATGACTTCCTTGGGTGGGCAGTCTTTCACAAAGGCATCACCCTCGTGTCGGCTCTCGTGATCTTTGCTTTAGTACTGCTCTTAGGGAAGGCGGTCGGTACCGACTACATCCCCGACATTGATGCGGGCTCTGTCTCCATCCAGTTTGAGACGGAGCAAGGCTCCTCCCACACGATCACAGAGCAGGTCGGTAATCAGATCGTACAGCTCCTGCAGGACCATGTGCCAGAGATTGCCGAGGGCGGTATCGCCAGCATCACGGGACAGACCGATGATGGAGTCTTGACTGCCGTAGGCTTTAAGGAGGGTAAGAACATCGGTACCATCTTCTGCCACCTCAAGCCCGTCGATGAGCGTAAGCGTAGCAGTCAGCAGATCGCAGACGATATACGTCCGCTGATTGAGGCAATCCCTGAGATTGAGAAGGTGACTGTCTCTGGTGGTAGTGCTATGGCGACCGCGCTGACTGGCAATAGAGCTCCGATTGAGTTTGTCGTCTATGGCAAAGACATTGACCAGATGAATCAGGTTGCCTTTGAGATCGAGCGCAAGGCGAAGGAGTGCCCTGAGTTTACCAATGTCGAGGCGCTTGTCTCGGCAGGCAATCGTGAGGTGCACATCCTCGTGGACAAGGATAAAGCCTCCCAGATGGCTCTCAATCCTGGTATCATCGGTATACAGGTACGCGAGAATCTTTATGGAGCTAAGGCTGGCGCCTATACTGAAGACGGTACAGACTATGATATACGCATACAGTATGCGCCAGAGTATCGTAACTCAATCAGCAAGCTACGAGAGATGCAGGTGACCAACCTCTTGGGACAGCAGATCCCGCTCATTGCGGTCGCTGATATTCAGGAGCAGGAGGGCCCCGTGCAGATCGAGCGACTCACCCAGCAGCGCTATGTCAAGGTTACAACCAACCTCAACGGCATCTCGCTCGGTGATGGTGCCAAGAAGGCAGAGCAGATCATCGCCGACCTCGACACGCCACAAGGTGTGACCGTATCGCTAGGTGGTCAGGTGGAGGATCAGGGTGACACCTTCTCATCGCTCACGGTCATCTTCGTCATCGGACTGCTCCTAGTCTTTATGGTTATGGCTGCTCAGTTTGAGTCGTTAGTTGACCCACTTATCATCCTCTTTGCGATACCCTTCACCCTCGTAGGCGTTATCTTAGCCTTCCTTATCACAGGTACCACGCTCAGTGTCGTCACCTTCATCGGTCTCATCATGCTAGTCGGTATCGTAGTGAACAATGGTATCGTCCTAGTGGACTACAGCAACATGCTCGTGCGCCGTGGCTATAGCATACGAGATGCGGTGATGGAGTCTGGACGCTCACGCCTGCGTCCTGTCTTGATGACCTCTATGACCACCATACTCGGTATGCTACCCATGGCACTCAGTAGAGGTATGGGCAAGGAGCTCTATGCACCGCTCGGCATCACCATCATCGGCGGTCTTCTGATCTCGATGCTCGTGACGCTCATCTTGGTGCCGACAGCCTATGCTGCTGTACACCAGCACAAGCTCAATAAGGAGCGTAGAATATCTAGATTGAGGAAACAGATTAAGAAGAAGTAGTATGAGATTCGTATATATCACCTGCAATGTCAGTATGCTGGAGCAGATGGAGTCGCTCCTGCGGGAACTGGAGATAAGCGTCTACCAAGTAATCCCGAAGGCTCTTGCCGAGAGCAACTTCGACATCCCGCACAAGGATACCGCCGTGTGGCCAGGCTTCAACGCTTGTCTACTGGTACAGGAGGCAGACACCGCCAAGGGGGACGTACTCCTAGAGCGTATCCGAGAGATGAATGCTCAGGCGTACAATAACAGCGAGCTGGTCGCTGCGTACCTCTGGTCTGTCGATACCTACGTAGCGCCCGAATCCATCATGCCCGTGCAGGAGCGTGACCCATTAAGTGGAGCTTAAGCTTCATTTAGTATGTGATTGGAGAGGATGCGTCAGAGTCGTTGGGGCTTTGGCGCATCTTCGTTGTATGACGGGCATGTCATACATCTGTGGTGAAAGTCCACGCGGGGCGTAGT
>NZ_CAMYEZ010000148.1 GCF_947254915.1 uncultured Porphyromonas sp.
GGGTAATCTGGTATGAGCATCTGCATCGGTGTCTTCTTGTTGAGGGCTCGATGAGGACGCGCTGTGTTATAGAGAGCAATCGTTTGCGAGAGGATCTCTCGAACTTCTTCTATGGGTTTGTCCTCAAAGTTGTAGAGCCAGTCGTTCTTGATGATTCCGTTAAGTCGCTCTGCCATAGCGTTGTGGAGAGGGTTGCCTGTCTGGGTGACGCTGGTTACGATGCCTAGGCTGGCCTCGTAGTCGGTCATTTGCTTGGAGACGTATTGACAGCCTCGGTCGCTATGGAAGATGAGTCCTTTGAGGTCAAAGCCATGCTTTTGGTAGAAGTCAACGGTCTGTCTTAGTGCGTTGTAGGGACCCTCTGTGGAGAGCGTGGGCTGCAGGTCAAAGCCGGTGATGATGCGGCTATAAGCATCCATCGTCAGGGAGAGATATGCGAAGCCCCCTAAACACTTGACGTAGGTTATGTCTGAGACGGTGAGCCGGCAATGGTCGGTGGCGATGTACTTAGGGGTGGTGTTCAGGTGGTCTTGGAAGCCGTGATTGACCACGCCCTTGGTCGTCTGGGGTGGACGCTTGCGCTTGCGACTTCTCAGCAGCATATCGTTGGCTCCTAACACTTTGTAGAGCCAGTCTCGACCTACTTGGAAGGTTCCTTTGAAGTACTTGTTGGTACACTCCTGGAGGGTGTCTACGCCTGCCCTGGGGAGCCAACTGCGCACATACTGGCAATAGTGTAGGACGGAGGCTACTTTGACATCTTCGTCTTGCTCGGTGAAGGTGTGCTTGTAGTAGCCTTTGCGGCTGACTTCTAGCTGCTGACAAAGGTAGGTTATGGAGAGCTTTTGATCTCTCACTTTGGCGGATTCAAGCTGTCTCACGGCTACAAATCGGTCTTTTTTTTTAGATCAATGTGGTAGCGATTCAAGACCACTTCGAGTAGTGTCTTGTTGACTAATGCCTTGCTCTCAGCCTGGAAGAGGGCTGCTCTGAGGCGAGCGTTTTCGCGCTTGAGTTCAGCGTACTCTGGATCTACGTCTTTGTTCTTGTTTGTCTTGCTCATAGTGCTTTGGTTGGGTAACTCTACACCAAAGGTACGCAACCAATTTCGAATGGTGCGTGTGGTAATGCCGTAGCGCTGGCTGGTGGTGGCGATGCTCTCGCCGGTAGCGAGGAGGTCGTCTATGACTCTCCACTTGAAATCTAGGGGATATCCCTTTCGTCCTCGGTTTCTTTTTTCTTCTTTCATTGTTGTTGGGGTTGGCTTCCCCAACTGTGTACTATTTCAGGAGAGGACACGTTTCCTCACTGGATAATCCCGAATATCTACGGGAGACTGTTGCATAAAGGCGAATCGCTGTGTTGCTTTCGGGATTCGGCTTCGGTCACATACGGAGGTATGCTCCCTTCAGACCTCACCCTCAGCGCCTTGCGCTTCATCCTTTCTGCAAAGTCAGGACAATCTTGTATGCAAGATTGTCCTGACTGTTGACTTTTGCAACAGTCTCTACAGATGAATTGCCCGATTTCCTCAACCTTCAGATTTCTCTCATAGAGACGTAGATGCACTCGTCCGCTATAAGGCGTCATCCTTGAGATTTCCTCTTGAGGAGCTTGAGGTAAGCCCCATTTTCATTACATTTGTAGGCAACTAAATCAGAGCTAATAGGTATGGCGCAAAAGAAGATTTGGCTCTCACTCGCTGAGATGGGAGGACGAGAACAGGAGTTTATACAAGAGGCGTTTGACACCAATTGGGTGGTGCCTCTGGGACCCAATGTGAATGGCTTTGAGGAGGACTTGACCCGCTACCTCGGAGCGCCAGGCAAGCATGTCGTAGCGCTTAGTGCTGGCACGGCTGCTCTGCACTTAGGGCTGGTCATGCTGGGTGTGGGGCGTGATGACGAGGTGATCTGTCAGAGCTTTACCTTCTCAGCCTCGGCTAACCCGATTACTTATCAGGGGGCTAAGCCTATATTCGTTGATAGCGAGCCTGACACGTGGAATATGTCCCCCACGCTACTACGTCAAGCTATCGAGGATCGCATCGCTCAGACGGGGCGCAAGCCTAAGGCGATCATACCCGTTCATCTGTATGGTATGCCTGCTAAGATGGACGAGATACTGGCGATCGCTGAGGAGTACGACATACCTATCCTCGAGGATGCTGCAGAGGCGCTCGGCTCTGAGTACAAGGGACACAAGTGCGGTACGCTAGGTCGCTACGGAGCGCTCTCTTTTAATGGCAATAAAATGATCACCACGTCGGGTGGTGGAGCTTTGGTCTGTCCTAGTGAAGAGGAGGCTAGGCGTGTCCTCTTTTACGCAACGCAGGCTCGTGACAATGCGCCACACTACCAGCACACGCACATCGGCTATAACTACCGTCTGAGCAATATATCGGCGGGGATAGGTCGTGGGCAGATGCTCGTCCTCGAGGAGCATGTGGCTAAGCGTCGGCACAACCATGCCCGCTATTGCGCCCTGCTGGCTGACTGCCCTGGGGTTGAGGTGAAGTGCGCCCCCACGGAGGAGTACGACAGCAACTATTGGCTCAGTTGTGTCTTAGTGGATCCTGAGAAAGCGGGCTTCACCCGTGAGGATCTGAGACTCCGACTGGAGGATGAGGCTATCGAGAGCCGTCCGCTATGGAAGCCGATGCACCTGCAACCAGTCTTTGCCGATGCTCCTCGCTATGTCGATGGTACGAGTGAGCGACTCTTTGACCGTGGTCTCTGCCTGCCTAGTGGCACGCTGGTAACGGAGGAGGATCTGCAGCGCATTGTCGCAGTGATCCGAGAGCTGGGCAAGAAGTAAAAAGGTTGACCCCAAGCAGTCAACGGAGATAAATGCGGTGCTGAGTAAGAGATCTGATAAGGAGCTAAGCGGTCGGAGCTGTAGTTGTGACGAACTGGTCACGCTGGTGGCGGAGCGGATGGATCGCTGTGCGCCATTCGCTTGCTTTCGACTACCTGGCGAGGGTTGTGCGGTGCATGAGATCGGTCTACAGCACGAGGCTCGGGCTGTGGCAACTACGGCTAAGGAGCTGAGAGAGCGGGAGCATTTGGCGGGTTTTCTGATGGCACCCTTTGTGGTGACGACCGAGACGCCGATGCTATGGATCGAAGAGGAGCAGAAGGAGCAAGGGGCAAGCGTGCTAGAGCTTGCGGCGTGTGACGAGGCAGACCTAGAGAGCTTTCCGCCTGTGGCACCGATACCGCAGGCTTTACCCGATAGTTACCGTGTTACTTTCGCTCGCTTTATAGAGCATCTAGAGGAAGGGATGGCGGAGAAACTTGTCTTGGCACACCGTGCCGAACTACCTAGCATCGCTACGGCACAAGTGGTTGGTGCCTTTGACAAAGCCTTGACGCACTACCCGAATGCTTTCGTGTCGCTCTGCTATACGCCTCAGTCGGGGCTGTGGCTCTGTGCCACACCAGAGATGCTCCTCCGAGGGGATGGTATGCGCTGGCAGACGGTGGCACTGGCTGGGACGATGCCTAGGCAACGAGATGGCGAGCCACCCCTCTGGAGCGAGAAGAATCGGCGGGAGCATCGCTACGTGCAGCGCTTCATCGGAGAGCTACTGGAGCGGGAGGGGATTCCCTACCGTACGCTTGATGTGGAGACGACAACGACGGGGCAGTTACAACACTTGCAGGCTCGCTTCGCTCTGCAGCTTCCCGAAGAATACGCGCCGATTACCTTGGTGGAGCGCCTTCACCCCACGCCAGCTATCTGTGGCACGCCCCAGCGAGTGGCGCAGCGTCTGATCCTCGAGGAGGAGTCTGCAGAGCGCTCTTACTATGC
>NZ_CAMYEZ010000149.1 GCF_947254915.1 uncultured Porphyromonas sp.
CGGTTACACGTCTCGTCGTTCGACAACGGACGCACAGATCGTGCGTCCCTACAGCGGTTACACGTCTCGTCGTTCGACAACGGACGCACAGATCGTGCGTCCCTACAGCCGTCACACGTCTCGTCGTTCGACAACGGACGCACAGGTCGTGCGTCCCTACAGCCGTCACACGTTTCGTGTGATCCCTACTGCGGAAGCTGGTAATATTTGCCTCAATTGTTTCGCAGTAAGAAAATAAAGAGGTATCTTTGCCAAACGGATTGTACAATCACGCTTGCAACCCTACGCTTGACACTGCGACTCTTGGGGCTGAAAGCGTCTCTAGGACTCTCCTGCAAAGCGAAATACAGATAATACAACTATATAGACATGGCTAATAAGCAAATGAGAACGGAAGGCGACCTGCTAGGCGATCGCCAACTACCCGCAGACGCACTCTATGGGGTGCAGACGCTACGCGGTATGGAGAACTTTCAGATTAGCAACTTCAAGCTAAGCCAGTACGCTTACTTCATCAAGGGTCTAGCCTACACTAAGTGGGGCGCAGCTGTCGCCAACCACAGCGAGGGCATCCTGACCGATGAGCAGTACGAGGCTATCGTTTTCGCCTGCAAGGAGCTGATCGCTGGTAAGCATCACGATGCTTTTGCAGTGGATATGATCCAGGGTGGTGCTGGTACGACGACCAATATGGCTGCCAACGAGGTAATCTGCAATATTGCCCTCCAGAAGATGGGACACCAGCCTGGCGAGTATAAGTATCTTGCTCCTAATGATGGGGTCAACGCTTCGCAGTCTACCAATGATGCTTACCCTACAGCCATTCACCTAGGGCTATACCCCAAGGGGCTAGAGGTGTACAAGCATATCGAGCAGCTCGTTGCAGCGCTCCGTGCTAAGGCTGAGGAGATGAAGCATGTCCTCAAGATAGGTCGTACGCAGCTACAGGACGCTGTACCTATGACGCTGGGACAGACTTTCCACGGCTTTGCCTCTATCCTTGAGGAGGAGCTACCAAGGCTCAAGAGTGCCTGCGAGGAGTTCCTAACGGTCAACATGGGTGCTACGGCTATCGGTACGGGTATCGCTTCAGAGCCAGGCTATGCAGAGGCTTGTGTCAAGGCTTTGGCTGAGATCACGGGCTGGCCTGTCCAGCTGAGCGCTGACCTCGTCGGTGCTACGAGCGATACATCCGTCATGATCGGCTACTCATCCGCACTACGTCGTATCGCTGTCAAGATCAATAAGATCTGCAACGATATTCGCCTCCTATCCTCTGGTCCTAGAGCCGGTATTGGCGAGTTTAACGTACCCGCTGTGCAACCAGGCTCCTCGATCATGCCAGGTAAGGTAAACCCTGTCATCCCTGAGGTAATGAGCCAGGTATGCTACAAGGTGATGGGCAACGATACGACCGTCCTGATGGCTGGAGATGCTGCTCAGATGGAACTCAACGCTATGGAGCCTGTCATGGCTCAGTGCTGCTTCGAGAGCTCTGACCTGATGATGCGTGGTATCACGACCCTCATCGAGCGTTGTATCACTGGTATCACGCCCAACGAGGAGCGTTGTCGTCAGCAGATCGAGGCTTCAATCACGATCGTCACGGCGCTCAACCCAATCATCGGTTATAAGAACTCAACCAAGATTGCCAAGGAGGCGCTTGAGACGGGCAAGGGTATCTACGAGTTAGTCCTGGAGCATGGCATCCTAGACAAGAAGGATCTTGACGAGGTGATGGATCCCAAGCATATGACCCAGCCCTCAAAGCTTGATCACATCAAGCCTAAGAAGCAACTATAAGCGGATATTGACGGGGTGGGGGAGACACAAGCCACCCCGTCGATACATCCCCCTAGACTACAGAGGAAATAGGAACTACTAATCTTTAAGACCTTATATATTATGAAGAGATTAGCTTTAATCAGCTTTGCACTCGTCAGCATGCTGGCGTTTGTAGCTTGCTCTAGTCCTACGAAAAAGGCGGAGCAGGTCACGATGGACTTCTTCAAGGCGCTCAATGCTGGCGACTACGACAAGGCTCGTACTTACACAGCGTCTGAGCAGGCTGAGGCATATGTAAATCTTATGTCTTACTTCAACTCTGACAGTGTTAAGGTCTTCTCTCAGGAGGAAACTCCCGAGCGGACGACCAAGATCGCAAGCTCAGAGGAACGCCAAGACACGGTCATCTGCTATGTCGAGACAACGGAGCAGCCCACCGATCCTACTGATAGTGCCAGTGTCCTCAACCAAAAGGTTGTCCTCACCAAGGTAGACAACGAGTGGAAGATCGTTGACATACCTATGAAGTAACCTAGGTGACTGCCACTCTGGCATGCACTCCTTAGACTTAATCTCATGATGAAGTCTATCTACCACAAGCCCCAAGAGCTAGCGAGGTCTCTCCTCCTACTGCTCTTGGGGCTTGCTCTATCTGGTACTGTCGCCTGCACGTCTCATCACAAGCGAGAGGTGATCGCCATCGATACGACGACACTGCGCCCTGGGAGTCTTATACTGCGTCGTGGCGAGGGGATGCTCTCGGCATTCTTTAGCAAGGTGGCCTCCGAGGGGCAGCGTTACAGCCATTGCGGTATCATTGATTTTGACTCTACTAGCCATCGCTGGGTCGTGTGGCACGCTTATCAGGATGACTATCTGGGTGCTGACGGTGTCTTTCGCCAGCCACTAGACAGCTTCCTCATGGAGTCGGAGGCGGTCGCTATCTATCCCGCCTTAGCGCTGGATAGCTTAGGCTTGCAGCAGATGAGAGCCTACATAGCGCTCCATAGCCCTGGGGGAAGGTATCCCAAGAGGTTTGACTCGCACTTTGACCTTAGAGATACGACCACGATCTACTGCACCGAGTTTGTTGCACTCGCTTACAATAGTACAGGCATCCCAGACTATCAGATCACGCCTACGGGTCATCTGCCAGGCGTTTCCCACACTTACTACAGCCTTGATGACTTGATTAAGGGAGTCCATCCCTTGCATATTCAAAAATAATGTGTACCTTTGCACCAGTTACTAATCACTTATACTAAAGCTAATATGAAGAAGGTATTTGTACTCGTAGCTGCTGTTGCAGCTCTAAGCCTTGTTTCTTGCAACAAGGAGAATCAGAATCAGGATGCTCAGCAGGCTGAGCAGAACGTTGAGAACGCTCAGGAGAATCTTGATGCAGCTGCTCAGGATATGCAGAACGCAGCTCAGGACGCAGCTCAGGTAGTTGCTGACGAGGCTAACGCTGCTGCTGATGCAACTGCAGAGGCTGCTCAGGCTGCAGCTGACAAGGCTCAAGAGACTGCTGATCAGATCAAGAAGTAAACACCAACTTCTCTAGATCATTCGCAATCTGAGATAACCTAAGCAACAAAACATGATGAAGGTCACCTAGTCCTCTTAGTGAGGGTTAGGTGACCTTCGCTGTTGTATGCTGGCTGTTGGCTGTTAGTTATTGGCTGTTGGCTAGAGCTACTAGTACTACTAGTGCTACTAGGGACACTAGTGCCACTAGAAACCTAGTCTCTAACCTCTAGTCTCTTTTTTGTACTTTTGGAGCGTGAAGACAGTACGACACTCTTGGCAGTGGTGGGTGAAGAACTTCTTGCCACTCCTCATAGGCTTGGCGATATTGTTTTACCTCTATCGCCATCTAGAGCTCGGAGACACGCTACGCTTGTTACAGCATGGTGTGCGCTACGAGTACTTGCTCTTGTCTCTGCCTCTAGGACTCCTAGGCAATGTGGTACGAGGCTATCGCTGGCATCTGCTGATGCG
>NZ_CAMYEZ010000150.1 GCF_947254915.1 uncultured Porphyromonas sp.
CATCTAGACGATGGGGAGCTTTTGACACACGTATATATAAGGAAGCAGACTAAGAGAAGTAGTCTATAAGAGACATCAAGCTATGAGTAATCTAGTAGCCATCGTAGGGCGCCCCAACGTGGGCAAGAGTACCCTCTTCAACCGTCTGACCCGCTCTCGCCAAGCGATCGTCACAGACGAGGCGGGTACGACTCGTGACCGACAGTACGGCCACGTCACTTGGTGCGAGCGTACCTTTTCGATTGTAGACACGGGCGGATGGGTTTTGCGCAGTGATGATGTCTTTGAGGAGGAGATCAATAAGCAGGTACGCATAGCGGTCGAAGAGGCCGACTTGATACTCTTTGTCGTGGACATTCTCAACGGGGTGACGGACCTAGACGACGAGATAGCTCTCATGCTCCGACAGACCAGCAAGCCTGTCATCTTGGTGGCAAACAAGGCGGACAACTTTACCCAGCACAACGACGCTGCCGAGTTCTACTCCCTAGGTCTAGGCGACCCGCACCCTATCTCTGCGATTAACGGTTCCTCGACAGGTGACCTCCTCGATCACATCTTAGGACTACTCCCCAAGGAGGGCAATCATGAGCCTCTCCTTGAGCTTCCTCGCTTTGCCATCGTGGGCAGACCGAATGCGGGTAAGTCTTCGCTCCTCAATGCCCTCATCGGAGAGGAGCGCAACATAGTCACCGACCGCTCAGGCACCACGCGAGACAGTATCTTTGCTGAGTATGACAAGTACAATCAGCACTTCTACCTAGTTGATACGGCAGGTATCCGCAAGAAAGGCAAGGTCAACGAAGACCTTGAGTACTACTCGGTGATTCGGGCCATCCGTGCCATCGAAAATGCCGATGTCTGCATCATGCTCATCGACGCTACGAGAGGAATAGAGGCTCAGGACGCCAACATCTTTCGGGTGATCCAGCGCAATAACAAGGGGCTGGTCGTCTGCGTCAATAAGTGGGACCTCGTCGAGGATAAGAGCCTGCCCGTGCAGCGCACCATGGAGGAAGCAATCCGTGCTAGGTTCGCCCCCTTTACCGACTTCCCTATCATCTTCATCTCAGCACTCAACAAGCAGCGCATCCTGAAGGTGATCGAGATGGCGCAGCATGTCTACGATATGCGCTCGACCCGCATACCAACCCACGAGCTTAACCAAGTCTTGCTACCTCTCATCGAGAAGACTCCCCCACCCTCTATCAAGGGTAAGTACATAAAGATCAAGTTTGTTCAGCAGCTCCCCACAGCTGTGCCGACATTTGCCTTTTATGCCAACCTACCTCAGTGGGTGCGTGAGCCGTACAAGCGTTTCCTCGAAAATCAAATCCGCAAGAACTGGGACTTTTGCGGTACTCCCATCAATGTCTTCCTCAGAGAGAAGTAACCTTCCTCTTCACAGCCTATTATAAATATGGAGCAAGTAATAAAGGCGTCAGATCACACGAAGAGATATCTCATCATCCCCTCTGGAGGATCGGGCGTTCGTATGGGAGCTGAGCTACCCAAGCAGTACATCAAGCTGGGCGGCAAAACAATTCTTCAGCACACAGTCGAGGCGATGCTGCCCCATACTGACTTCATCATCCTAGGAGTCTCCTACGACTACTGGGTAGTCATCGAAGATACGATACAACGGATGCGCCTGGCAGACCGCATCCAGCTATCTGTAGCTGGCAAGACACGCTTTGATACCGTACGAAAGGCTCTACGGACCGTACCAGATGGAACTCTCGTTGGCATCCACGATGCGGTGCGTCCTTTTGTCTCTAAGGCTGTAGTGGACAAATGCTACGAAGAGGCTCAGCGTGTGGGTGCTGCCGTGCCTGTCCTACAGCTCTCAGAGAGCTTACGCTACCTCCCCGACGAAGGTGCAGGAGCACAACCTTCGCAAGCTGTAGATCGTAGTCGCTACCGCTTGGTACGCACACCACAAGTCTTCTGGTCGGAGCGCATCAAGGAGGCTTATCAGCAACCCTTTCAGGAGTGCTTCACCGACGACTGCTCTGTCTATGACCAGCTCTACAGCGACCTAGCTTTAGTGCCTGACACCACAGAGAATATCAAGATCACTACTCCTGATCAACTCTACTGGGCCGAGCATCTCCTGACCATATCCCATCAGGAGCGTATGCGACTTACACAGCAGCTGCTCTCAAGTCGGTAGCGCATCCTCCCCTCTCTGCCCATACTGCTATGAGCTTCTTGACCACACCCCTAGCAGATCTGCCTGGACTGGGCACCAAGCGGGCGCAACTAATAGCCGAAGAGCTAGACCTGCACACCTATCGGGATCTGCTCTACTACATCCCCTACCGCTACGCCGACCGTCGGGTCATCTACCCCATAGGTTCGCTTATGCCCTCTATGTCGGAGGTACAGGTTGAGGGGATTTTACAACCCTTTAGCGCACCCTCTTTGGGACGCAAGAGCAATCTCTCGGCACGCCTTATGGATGACACGGGAGAGTTGCTATTGGTTTGGTTCAAAGGGCAAGACTACATCCAGCGCTCTCTCACACCTGGATGCAAATATATCGTCTACGGCAAGCTACAGCTCTTCAATAATCAGCTACAGATCACACACCCTGAGATCAAGCCCGCAGACAAGCCCAACCCATCCGTCGGAGGGTACCAACCGATCTACCGAATCTCCGAGCGACTCAAGCGCTCCCGCATTGACTCCGCATTCTTAGGGCGCTACATCGACCAGCTTCTCCAGAGCCCCTACTTCTCTATCCCCGAGACGCTCTCCGAGCCACTCATAGCGCACCGCCATCTGGCGCCACTCCAGACTGCTATCAGATGGATTCATCACCCCCAGAGTGTCGAACAGGCGCAGGTGGCTAAGTTCAGACTCAAGTACGACGAACTCTTTTACCTCAATCTCTACCTACGTCGCCTAGCCGTCATGCAGCGCATGCGCTACGAGGGCTACCGACTAGATCAAGTGGGCCAGCTCTTCAACGGTCTATACCACGCACTCCCCTACGACCTCACGGGAGCGCAAAAGCGAGTCCTCCGTGAGATCCGTCGGGACACCCTCTCGGGTGCACAGATGAACCGACTCCTGCAGGGTGATGTGGGCAGTGGTAAAACTCTCGTCGCACTCTTTGCCATGCTCCTAGCCGTAGACAATGGTTACCAAGCCTGCATGCTCGCCCCGACGGAGATCCTAGCGCAGCAACACTACGAAACCATCTCCGAATTCGTCGAGGGGCTCGATGTCTCCATAGCACTCCTCACGGGAAGTAGCAAAACAAGAGAGAGACGCGAGACCTTGTCGGCACTAGCCGATGGTAGCCTCTCCATCTTGATCGGCACGCACGCTATATTAGAGGAGCGGGTTGCCTTTCGCAAGCTCGGCATGGCCGTCATTGATGAGCAGCACCGCTTTGGCGTAGCCCAGCGATCCAAGCTCTGGGGCAAGAACGTGCTGACACTCCCCCACATCCTCGTCATGAGCGCCACCCCGATACCCCGCACCCTAGCCATGACCATGTATGGCGACCTCGAGGTCTCGGTCATAGACGAAATGCCCCCTGGGCGCAAACCGATTACAACCGTCCAAATAGCAGAAAAGAAGAAAGAAACACCCTACAACCTCATCAACGAAACAATCAATCGTGGACAGCAGATCTACGTTGTCTT
>NZ_CAMYEZ010000151.1 GCF_947254915.1 uncultured Porphyromonas sp.
AGGTTGGGATCTTTGTCGGAAGTACCCTTATACATAAACTTCTTACGCTCTAAGTCTGTGAACCCATACTCTGCAAGCATTCGTATCGTATTGGGACAGTTGTCTAGAGATGCTTCCTTAGAAAAAGCAAAGATGATATCCTCCTTACCTCTAGGGTCTTCAACATGATAGGTCACTACTGGTATCACGGACATATCTTTATTGACAAATGAAGGGTACGACTTCTTCAAGATCTCTACGTCTTGCTTCACTCTACCCAGTTTAGCCTCGTGATCTAGTATGCCTGGATCGTTGTCTAGCACAAACTTTAGTAGCGGTAGCTCATTAGTAGCAATCGAAGGCTCAGGGGTTGAGTTCTTTTGTACAGTTAGCTGACAAGTAGCCTTCAATGACTCAATCGAAACTGTAATACTCGCCGTCCCCTCTGCAAGTGCCGTGATGACACCCTTCGCATCAATAGACGCAACGGAGGAATTATCTATGGAAAAAAGAGGAGTACACGACACATCGGCAGGAGTCCAAGAAACTTCTAGTGTAGCTTTATCCCCACTCTTTAGAGTTAGGGTTGTTGGCTTTACCATGATGCTAGATACTTTCTTTGGCTCTGGGTGCTCGCTCTCGCAACTGAACAAGAGTACCACACAGCACAAGAGCATTGGCAGGATACGAAATGTGAAACTTTTCATAAGGTTTGGTTGTTTGTTTTCTCATTGGATAAGGTCAAGGGCAAGAGTCTTTACAGCAGTAGCTGTATCTGTAGGATCTTACCTTCACCTTAGTTTTCGAGCGCTAAGGTAATGTAATTTAGATGCCGCAGAACTATCGAACACTCAAATTACCAACTACTGGGGAAGCTCTGTATTCTTAAATACTAAGGTTAGGGGATCAGTAGGATCCCTTGTCTATAGTCTTAGTGTTTTTTGTACTCAACCATCTAGACACAATGCCCGTAGGCATTGCCTCCGTTTTTTATGAGACAGTAGTGTTGTCCCAGTGTAGGAGTAGATTATTGTAGCAGTCACACAAGTAGAGCCAGCTCCGAGGAAATGGAGAATTTCCTCGGAGCTGCTTTTTTATTTGCCACGGAGCACACGGCAAATTCTTCGGAACTTTGATTTCATTCTTCCGAAGTTTCATTTCATTGTTCCGAACTTTTATTTCGTCCCTCTGTGGAGAATTTTCGTTTGCTCCCTGGAGTTTTCTGATTACCTCCGTGGAGATCGCTTTTGGTGGCGAGTGAAGTTGTGGCAGATTCCTTTTTTTGTGCTACATTTGCCAATGTATCAGTAATGCCTCGCAGTATGAAAAGAGTTTATCTATCCGTACGCTCGCTCCTATCTGCTGGAGCCTCCCTCCTACTCGGCTGGCTAGGATTCGCTAGTTGCGATAGCGTCGGAATGGCTGAGTACGGCACGCCTACAGTTGATTACGAGTTTAAGGTGTGCGTCACCGACCAAGACGCTAAGCCTGTCGAGGGTCTTCAGGTAGACCTACCCAATGGTCGTGGAGACAAAAAGAAGCTCACCGATGCTCAGGGCAATGTGGAGCTAGAGGGTAGCTACACGGGCTTCCGCAGGGATCATGGGGTAGCCCTAGAGGTGAAGGACATCGATGGCGAGAAGAATGGCGTCGTTGCAGACAAGCAGGTGACCGTAGAGGTCAAGGAGAGCGACTTCGTCAGCAAAGGCTCTAAGAAGTGGAACAACGGCAAGGTAAAGAAGGCTATAGAGATCCAAGTGGAGCGCAAATAGCCTCTGTAGATCCTCCATCCTCACTCCTATTTATATATAGTGTATGAAGAGAAAACTCTGAAATATCATTTCTAATCTAATCGCTGGCACGTTGCTTGCGCTGATCGGTTGCTTGGGTTTCTCCAGCTGTAAGACACGCACTACGCAGAGGACGAGCGAGGGTGGTAAGTCGGAGCAACCCGACACGACGACGCTCGCCAAGCCTAGACCTAGACCAGACGGTATGGGCATGGTGATGTATGGCACGCCTACGACGATGTTTGAGCCGAAGCAGATAGTAGAGCCAGAGAAGCCAGAGTGAACTAGAGATCGTGGTCTCATCTGATGAAACTGAGCAAGCATAAGTCCATCGGGCAGACGCTCCTACGTCCAGCATTCAAGCAGCGGATAGCCCTTGACCTGCATCGTGTCCTACAGGCGGATAATGTGCGTCGGCACCCGATGACGACGCTCTTCTGGGAGTGTACGCTACGCTGCAACCTGCACTGCGGGCACTGCGGTAGCGACTGCCGTGTGGAGAGCGGTGTCGATGAACTGTCGGTCGCTGACTTTATCCATATTATTGACGGGCTGACGCCTCACGTCGATCCCAACAAGCTACTGGTCATCTTCACGGGTGGCGAGGCGCTCGTGCGGCAAGACATTGAGGAGGCGGGGCTAGCCCTCTACCGTCGTGGCTACCCGTGGGGCATCGTGACCAATGGGATGCTCCTTGACGAGAAGCGCCTAGAGAGTTTGCGCCGTGCTGGACTACACACAGCGACGGTGAGCCTAGATGGCTTTGCTGAGGCACACAACGCTTTGCGAGGGCATCCGCTCAGCTACGAACGAGCTTGGCGAGCTATCCAACTACTCACGCAGGCCGAGGACTTGGTCTGGGATGTGGTGACTTGTGTCAATCCGATGAACTTTGACTCGCTCCCCGCCTTTCGCCAGCAACTGATTGATGCGGGTGTGAAGCGGTGGAGACTCTTCTCTATTTTCCCTGTGGGGCGCGCTGCGGAGAATAAGCAGCTCCAGCTCTCCGACAGTCAGTACTACCAGATGATGCAGTTTATCATCGAGACGAATGAGGCTGGAGAGATCGAGGCGCAGTATGGGTGTGAGGGCTACTTGGGAGCCTTCGAGGGGCGCACGCGCAAACAGTTTTATCAATGCCGTGCTGGCGTAAACATCGCCTCTATCCTATGCGACGGCTCTATCAGCGCCTGCCCGAGTATTCGCTTTGACCACAAGCAGGGTAACATACATCACGACGACCTGTGGCAGGTGTGGGAGGAGCGCTTCGAGAGTTATCGTGATCGCTCGTGGGCTAAGACAGGGTCCTGTGCCGATTGTAAAAGCTGGAAGTACTGTCTGGGCAATGGTATGCACCTACGAGACGATGAAGGCAAGCTCCTCGTCTGCCATCTCCAGCGTCTTGAAGCGGGTGCCGAGGCGCTATATGCCTCTAGGGGAAGATGACCCAACAATCGTTGTCACCGACGGAGCTTATCGTTCGTTATGCACACGATGAGCTACATTTTAGCGCTGTAGGCTTAGCAGCTGCGGGAGCCGTTCCGTCTGATGTGTGGCAAGCTTATCAGCAGACCATCACTGGAGATGCTTACGCTGGACTAGACTACCTGCAGCGCTATGATGATGTTCGCTCAGATCCTCGCAAGTTGCTGCCCGATGCTCAGTCGATCATTGTCGTGGCGCAGAGCTATTACCCACCAGTCAAGCAACCGCTAGAGGCTCCCCAAGTAGCTTACTACGCCTACGGACGCGACTACCCGAAGGTGGTACGCAAGAAGCTGGAGCGTCTCCTTGCTTTCATTCAGTCAGAGGTGGATCAAGGCGCCACAGGGCGTGTC
>NZ_CAMYEZ010000152.1 GCF_947254915.1 uncultured Porphyromonas sp.
GTGCTAGAGTCTGGGACTATAATGTCTTAGTGCTGGAAATAAGTCAAGGATGACCGTCTCCGATACCTTTTTTTGTACCTTTGTGGCGGATCTAGGGTGGTCAGCAGGGCGGAAGCCTTGATTTTAGTCCATCGCAGACCACATACAGAGTAGGGTAGTGCCCTCCTCGTAACTATTTGCTCCTAGTATATTCATCTATTCCATAGAGTGATATGATCAATCGGTCTATCGTACGCATCCGCGTCTTCCAGCAACTTTACCAGTCTATCTCTAGCGGTCGTCTAGATGTGGCTCTGGCGGACCAGTCG
Organism: uncultured Porphyromonas sp.; assembly: GCF_947254915.1. Classification (GTDB taxonomy): domain Bacteria; phylum Bacteroidota; class Bacteroidia; order Bacteroidales; family Porphyromonadaceae; genus Porphyromonas. The sequence continues at coordinate 309 of NZ_CAMYEZ010000152.1, forward strand.
CTCACGACCTCCCTACGTCACACCTACTACCTCTACTACTATTTACTAGATCTGATACGTGCGCTCGCGGCCTATCAGAGGGAGCTCTTGGAGATACGTGAGCGGCGCTTCCTCAAGTCATCGGACGAGGTGCCTCCTCGTAGGCTCTCGGAGATGACTCTCGTCAAGGAGATAGCTCGCTGTACGGAGATACAGAATCCGCTAGACGAGATGCAGAGGCGCTGGGAGCAGGACGAGCAGTTGCTCCGTACGCTCTACAATGTCGTTGAGTCAGACCCCTCCTACAGCGCTCTACCTGAGGATGTCTCTACGCTCTCTATGCAGGAGCAATGTGACTATTGGTGTAATCTACTCAAGCAACTCTTTCGTACAGCGGAGCTCAATGAGCATCTTGCGGCAACCTCGTTTTACTGGGCCGATGCGACCGCTATCTGCGAGCGCCTAGATGTTGAGGAGATGCCTACTGTGGATCAGGTGGAGGCGACGGTAGAGCGTCTCAAGGGATCGGATGATTATCGTGTCATCCCCTTTACCAATCAGCCAGTGATGACGATACAAGACTTTGCACTGAAGACTTTGCGCCGTGGTGCTAAGGATGGCTTAGAGCTACCAAGCGACCTGCTCCCTATGTTTCACAGTGATCGGGATCGTCTCTATGCGCATCAGCTACTCTCGGAGACGCTCCTGCATCGTGAGGAGTATGACGCCATGCTGACGCCACGACTAGATAACTGGGATCAGGACCGTGTGGCGCTGGTTGATATGATCCTGATGGAGATGGCTGTGGCGGAGGCGCTCAGCTGCCCTGACATAGCGCTCGTCGTGACGATCAATGAGTACATCGAACTGGCCAAGGTGTACGACAACTCTAAGAGTGCCTCCTTTATCAATGCCGTGCTAGACAAACTCTTTACAGACTTGAAGAACGAGGGCAAGCTCATAAAGTAAAGCTTACTCCTACCCAATCCTACGATCATGCAAGTAAGAGGTATGCGTCTGCGACCGAAGATCATGTACATCTTTATGGTGAGATCCTTCTTGCCGCTCCTACTGATGACGCTACTGATCTGCTGGTTTGTAGTCTTGATGCAGTTCCTCTGGCAGCATATTGACGACTTGGTCGGCAAGGGTATGGATGTGGGGGTGCTGCTGGAGGTGATCTTCTATGCAGGGCTCTACGTCTTGCCTACAGCTGTCCCGCTGGGAGTCTTGCTGGCATCGCTGATGACCTTCGGCAATCTAGGTGAGCGACTGGAGCTCCTTGCGATGAAGTCGGCTGGAGTGCCTCTGAGCAAGATCATGAAGCCACTGGTGATCCTCGTGACTTGCATCGCTCTGGGGCTCTTCGTCTACCTAGATAGAGGCGTGCAGAAGGCCAGTGTGCGAGTTTATCAGATACTCTTCTCGGCACGCTATGCGCGTCCAGAGCTGGAGCTGCCGAAGGGCATCTTCTTCAACGGTATCGATGGCTACAGTATCTACGTAGGGGACAAAGATGTGGCAACGAGCACGCTCTACAATGTGATGATCTATGACCTCTCGGAGCAACGTGCACCACGTATCATCCTAGCCGATACGGGACGCCTGCTGATGGACGATAGCAAGCTCTACCTTATTATGTCGCTCCGGAGTGGTGAGAGCTTCGAGCAGCTCAGTAGTCAGACGACGCTGATCCCCGGCAGCCAAGCTTCGGATGAGCGTCCCGCCTCATATATTAAAGAACACTTTACGGAGAAGGTGATCTTCATCCCCTTTGATGCCAACTTTGAGATGATGGGCGATGACTACCTCAAGTCTCAGTTCGTTGGCAAGAACCTTCAAGAGCTTATTAACTACAGCGATAGTACCCGCATGGCGGCAGACAGCGTGGGGCGTCATGTGGGGAGCAACGTACTCTTTGATATACATACCAAGCTCCAGCCACCTGGGCAAGCAGATCTGGGCACGATGATTCCAGGTGCTAATCTACAAGCTGCTGCTTGGCTAAAGCAGGATCAGCTCTCGCATCTACCCTTTGCCACAGTCTCTGCTCGTCGGCTGGACCATGACGAGCTACTGGTGTCAGGGTATAGCGACGCTTCGCCAACGCACTACACGCTGGATACGCTGATGGATAGAGCCTCCGATCAGAATAAGTTGATGGGCTACAAGCAAGCCCTAGAGTGGCTCGACAACCTCTCCTCGTCGGTGCAGATAGCCGACACTTACTATGACGATGCCGCCTCGGACTACCGTGTCAATGCGCAGGAGATGCACCGCAAGTTTACCTTCCCAGTGGCTTGTCTGCTCTTCTTCTTCGTGGGCGCTCCGCTAGGAGCCATCGTACGCAAGGGAGGCGTGGGGACACCGATGGTCTTGGCAGTGCTCATCTTCATCATCTACTACGTCATTGATACCTTCGGCCTGAAGATGATCAATAGCGGACAGATCCCCGTCTGGGCGGGTATGTGGCTATCGAGTGCCGTGATCCTACCGCTAGGAGCTTTCCTCACTTACAAGGCTTCGCGAGACTCAGCTACGCTCAATGCCGATGCCTACGTGGTCTTCTTCCGTCGCTTCTTCCACCCGAACTACGCAAGACAGCTGGAGTACAAGGAGATTATCATAGAGCCTGCCACTACTGAGGAGGTGCTACGTGATATAAGTCAGCTACAACGTCAGATGGACGCACTGCGCAGTATGACTTATGCGCGGAGTAAGGGACTAAGACTGGACTGCTTGCCCGACTTTGCCACAGCGTATCAGCAGCTTTACGAGCAGCTAGAGGAGACAGTCGAGACGCTCCACAACTATCCCGACAAGTATGTCTTCGCACAGCTCATCAACATTCCTCTCCTGGGGAAAACATTGGCAAGTAGCCTCTGGCAACGCAAGCTATATGTCTGGATTTGTATACCTTTGCTACCAGTCTCCCTGCCAGTGATGCTATACCTAGCGGTGGCTCTACGGCGCAACGAGAGACAACTGAGGCTGATGTCTCCTATACTGAACCATATTGTCAAGCAGATCAAGTCACAGACAGAGTGATCTGTACCTTATACATACTATTCCTGAAACCATGAATCAAGACTTCAAACTAAACTCCATCGAGGAGGCTATAGAAGATTTCAAAGCTGGCAAGTTTGTCATCGTTGTTGATGACGAGGATCGTGAGAACGAAGGCGACTTCATCACGGCTGCCGAACTGATAACGCCCGAGAAGGTCAACTTTATGATGCGCTACGGGCGTGGAGTCCTCTGCACACCTATCAC
>NZ_CAMYEZ010000153.1 GCF_947254915.1 uncultured Porphyromonas sp.
GTCTTGCGCTAGCCTTGCGGTCCGAGGGTCGGGGACGCAACAATGATTCTTTTTTTGCAAGGTGATTAAACCTTCCTGAATATCTATACTCTAAAGGAACTGAGTAACCCGTACGAAGTGGGCGACTCGGAAGCAAAACAAAACTAACGCGTGGTGACACGCACTGTGCCTGCCTTTGGATTTAAGCTTTTTACTGAGGCGTTACGGGCACCAGAAAGAAGGCACAAATGTTTTTTATCGATATGGTTGTTCCCCTGTGCCTTCTTTCTTTTTTTCGTATCTTTGGAACCGCCAACCGCCACGATCATCGTGGAGGGTTGACGGTTTCTTTTTTTGTCCGCACATATCAATCCTAAATAATTATAGTAATCAAGAACTATGACAAAGAATGCATTGACTAGGCTCGTAGTCCTATTCACTACACTTCTACTCCTAGGCACGAGTCCGAGCTACGCCTGTACGGGTCTGCTCGTAGGCAAGGGCGCATCGGCCGATGGCTCGGTTATGATCTCCTACAGTGCCGACTCACACACGCTCTACGGTGAGCTATACTACTGGCCAGCGGCCGACCACGCACCTGGCTCTATGAGACAAATTACCGAGTGGGACTCAGGCAAGCCTCTCGGACAGATTCCAGAGGTAGCACACACCTACGCTGTCATCGGTAATATGAATGAGCACGCACTAGCTATCACTGAGTCTACCTGGGGTGGCCGTGAGGAGCTGACAGACCCCAACGGTCTGATGGACTATGGTAGCCTTATCTACGTGACGCTACAGCGTGCCAAGACAGCTCGTGAAGCTATCCAAGTGATGACCTCACTGGTTAAGGAGTACGGCTACGCTAGCTCTGGCGAGAGCTTTTCCATAGCAGACAAGAATGAGGCGTGGGTCCTCGAGCTGGTCAGCAAGGGTAAGTATGGCAAAGGTGCAGTGTGGGTCGCAATGCGTATCCCCGACAACGCTATCTCTGGACATGCCAACCAGGCTCGTATCCAGCAGATAAAGTTCAACGATCCCAACAACTGCCTCTACGCTCCTGACGTAATTGACTTCGCTCGTGAGAGAGGCTACTACAAGGGCTCGGATCGTGACTTTAGCTTCCAAAAGGCTTACAACCCCTACACGCCTGGCGGGTTGCGAGGTTGCGAGGCTCGTGTATGGTCTTTCTTCAATAAGTTTAGCGATGATATGAAGCAGTACGAGCGCTTCGTCATGGGAGATGAGAAGGCCTCTAAGCCGATGCCTCTCTACATCATCCCCAATCGCAAGCTCTCGCTATCTGACGTACGCGATATGATGCGTGACCACTACGAGGGTACACCGATGGATATGACGCAGGACGTAGGTGCTGGTCCTTATGCAGTGCCTTACCGCTGGCGTCCGATGACCTTTGAGGTGGAAGGTCAGACTTATGTCAACGAGCGTGCGATCGCTACACAGCAGACCGGCTTCGTGCTGGTGGCTCAGCTCAGGCCTAACCTGCCAGACGCTTTCAGCATCTTGTGGTTTGGTGTAGACGATGCTAATACCGCTGTCTTTACGCCAGTCTACTGCTCTTCGCTCCGCACTCCTGAGTGCTACCGTGTGGGCAATGGCGATATGATGCACTTCTCCTGGACGAGCGCTTTCTGGATCCACAACTGGGTGGCTAATATGGCTTACGCACGCTATGCACCTATGATTAAGGATATTCGTCCTGTACAGCAAGAACTGGAGCAGAGCTTTGACAAGATGGTACTCGATATAGACCAGAAGGCTCTCGCTATCTACAAGAAGAACCCGATGAAGGCGCGTGAAGTCCTCACGACTTTCACCTGCGAGACCGCCGACTATGCGACCTATCGCTGGAAGAAGCTCGGCGAGTACCTACTCGTCAAGTATATGGACGGCAACATGAAGAAGGAGGAGAACGGGCAGTTCAAGACCAATGGTTATGGTCTGAGCGCAATGCCAGACTTCCCCGGCTACGACCAGGAGTACTACAAGCGCATCGCTGAGACTACTGGCGATCAGCTCAAGATTAAAGAGTAAGTCCGACTACCAACTGATATAGTTTCATCGTGGGCAATGCTAAGTAAGCGAGGAGACTCCCTCTGTGGAGTAGGTCCGCTACTGAGCGTTGCCCATACTCCTTATTATATAGAGCAACAATATGTCACTATACATAGGCATTGACATAGGAGGTACCAACACAGAGCTAGGAATCGTCAATGAAGCCGGACAAATAGTCTCCTCGCAGACGCTCTCTACGAAGCAACATGGGTGCGCCTTTGCTGATTACATCACCGCACTGAGCCAGCAGATAAACCAAATGATTGCAGACCCAGACCTAACCGACACGGTCGTCGGCATAGGCATCGGGGCTCCCAATGCAAACTACTTCTCAGGATGTATCGAGGAGGCTGTCAATCTGCCTTGGGCTGGCTCCAGTCCTATCGTCGCTGACCTCTCGGCACAGACAGGTCTACCCGTTGTCCTAGACAATGACGCTAATGCGAGTGCTCTCGGCGAGCATAGCTACGGAGCTGCACGTGGACTGGATCACTTTGTCGAGATAACACTCGGTACAGGCGTAGGAAGCGGTATCTATGCCGACGGACATCTCATACGTGGCTACCAAGGCAAGGCGGGCGAGCTAGGACATATCGCTGTGGGCGAGCCACATCAACGCTGTGGCTGTGGACGGTACGGATGCCTTGAGGCTTCTGTAGCAGCGCCTGCAGTAGCACGACGTGCCGTGAGCCTTAAGAAGCTATGCCTAGAGCAAGGTATGTGGAGCGAGCTTTGTGACATACCTGACGAGGAGTTGACCAGCAAGGTGGTCGCAGAGATAGCCTTGGCGACTGGCGACTCCTTAGCTCGGCAGGTCTTTGACGAGACAGGGGAGATATTGGGTCGTGCACTGGCGCAGTTTGCGTGCTTCTCAGCACCACAAGCGTTTGTTCTCTTCGGAGGCGTGACGCAGTGTGGCGACCTTCTCCTCAAGCCTGTACGCAAAGCCTTTGACCAAGCGTTGCTTCACATTTATCGAGGCTCCATAGAGATCCTCCTCAGCTCGCTGCCGAGAGGACAAGCAGCCATACTGGGCGCTGCTTCGCTAGCTCGAGAGTTGTAGTATGAGCCATGGAAAGACCCTTTGAATAGGATCCTCGCTGTGGCATAGCTCAGCTGGTGCGTACTGACAGTGATTGATTGATCCGTTGCACTTCGGCCTAAGATTTGTCTGACAAGGCGCCTCTTGCTACCTCTCCAGCCACAAAGTAGTGGATCCGTTGTAGACTAGCAAGACATTACAAAAGCAAAATAAGTAGCCCACCTGCAGGAGATCGTAGTCTGATCCCGCAGGTGGGCTATAACAATATTGTCTTGTCCTGTGCGCTTTAGCGTCCTAGAGGACGGCGCTCACGCTGACGTGTCGTGACCTCCTCCTCAATGCGCTTGATCGGGGGCTGGTAGTCGGGGTAGTGCTCCTCCTTTTCAGCAGGCTTGATGTAGGCTAGCTCGTCGCCCTTGCGGACGGTCTGACCCTGACCTACAC
>NZ_CAMYEZ010000154.1 GCF_947254915.1 uncultured Porphyromonas sp.
GTACGACATCGCCATACATCTGCACGAAGCGACGGTAAGAGTCCCAAGCAAAGCGCTCGTTGCCACTCTTGCGAGCCAAGCCATCGACGACCGTATCGTTGAGTCCGAGGTTGAGGATCGTGTCCATCATACCCGGCATCGAAGCTCTACTACCCGAGCGCACTGAGACGAGAAGAGGATTCTCTACATCGCCAAACTTAAAGCCCATGATGGTCTCGATATGCTTGACGGCTGCCATCAAGTCGTCCTTGAGGTCAGCTACGACAGCCTCACGGCCTCGCTCATAATACTCTGTACACACCTCAGTCGAGATAGTGAATCCTGGAGGGACTGGCACACCTATGCGGTTCATCTCCGCCAGGTTAGCACCCTTACCACCAAGTAAATCTCTCATCTGAGCATTACCCTCGGCACTTCCATTGCCAAAGGTGTAGATTCTCTTCTTGTTCTTCATTGGGGAAATTATATTTGGTATTCTGTTCGTAATTAAGTAAGTGTAAGTAAGTGATTGAGCTGAGCGACCTCCACCACTGTGGTGGACACCCTAGACTGTCGTCATCTTGCTTAAGACAGACTGTCTCTAGTCTAGAAGACTAGTGAGTAAAGCGCAGATGCATCAGTCGCTCTAACGCCTCATAGTCTGCAAGGGGGCTGCAAGACAACAATACGGTGCAAAGGTAGTAAAAATCTCCGTGCCTACGACATTTCATCATTCGCCAATCTCACGTGTTGCCCGCTCCTAAAGAAAAAAGGTTGCTAAGACTGATGCCTTAACAACCCTAAAAGATAAAATCGTTGAAGAAGAAAATGATTGAAGATAAAAGTCGCTAGAGACTAGAGAGAATAAAACCAGCGACTAGGGTGACCAGTGGGATTCGAACCCACGACCCTCAGAACCACAATCTGATGCTCTAACCAGCTGAGCTATGATCACCATCTAGCAACCGCGATAAGAGTAGCCACATCGTCACTCCCGAGAGAAAAGTTCCCTCTCACGTTTGCTGTGCAAAGGTACACAATCTTTTTGAATCCCACAACACCCCCAGCGCAACCTCCCTGCGCATCGGGTTACTTGACAACACTCTCGTTGGAGTCCCTATTTTGGAGCGTGCGGTCGATGAGCTGGAGCTGCTTGCCGAAGTTCAGTCGCCAAGCCACCCCGACAGTCACCATGTTACGATTGTCCAGTATGTACACCCTACTCGTGCTAGGTATGACAGGCGACAAGGTCTCGCTCTGATACTCGGAGCCACGCGGCGTAAAGGGGAAGATACAGCTCGCATAGAAGCTCCAGTCACGATACTTATAGAGGAGCATCAGACGGGAGGAGTTCTCGCCCAGAGACTTCGTATGCCCCGACAGCGTCCACTGCGGATGGACATAGTCATAGCCGAGCGTCCACCCCTTGTAGTTCATCATCACGCTAGCATTCCAGTATAGGCTGTTGAGCTGGTAGGCGGCGACACCCGTGTGGGTGCGAAACATATCGTAGCGCACGGTGCCTTGTAGCGTTAGGAAGTTCCACAGATTGTTTAGCCCACCCTGCCAAGAGATGCTGTACTGGCGATTGAAGCGTCCATTCGTAGCACGGTTGAGGAAGTAACCGCCCGCCACATCGTAGGTCGCATCCCAGAGGATAGGCGCCCAAGTATTATTTATCGAGAAGTCTAGATTGCTCGTGAAGAGCTTCGTCTGGTAATAGACCCCGAAGCGGTTGTAAAGCGACTGAGCCGCCTTGAGATCCGGATTGCCACTCGTCCTCATGAGGTCGTCCACACGTTGCTGTACCCGCGAGAGCATACTCAGCGAGGGGAGCGTCGGCAGATAGGTAGACTTGAGAACAAGAGTCAGATGGTTGATCGGGCTGTAAAAGAGCGAGAGCGTGCTCTGATTCCTCACAAAAAGCTTCTTATCAGTCGCATCCTGCACGACAAAGAGCTTGGCTCCCGTACCGATACTGTACTGCACCTTGCCGAGCTGTCCCTGGGCATTGGCAAAGAGGTAGCTGTTGTTTTCCAGTAGATTGTCCGTCATCTCGACATACTTATTGAGCGAGTAAGCAGTCGTATGCTGCAAGCCCGTGGCGAGCGTGAAGTGACTGCTAAATGGGTGATTGTATACCACCTCCCCGATGAGCGCTGTGCGACTCACGTCAACAGCGTTTTGTACCTCACGCATCTGCGTAGCCTTCTGATCCTGTAGCGATAAACTGTGCATGCCGTGACTGTAGGAGCCCACGAGATTCACCTCCAACTTGCCCCCATTGCTCAGCATGTTGGCATAGTACAGGTCCAGTGCTGGCGTGTAGCTACGCTCCTTGACGCTAGACTCCCTATGGAAAGGGTCGCTGTCACTCTGCGCAATCTCTGAGCGAGAAGTGCTGTGGTAATTGACAAACTCATTGCGTAGCGTAGCGCTAAACTGCTGTCGCTCGCTGGGCTTATATAAATAGGAGAGGTTAAGGTTCTGAACCATATAGCCAAAGGGGCTAGCCTCAGGCGTCTCCGTACGGGTCAGTTCCTCGTGCGGAGCTATGTATTTCGTCTCTAAGTAGGCAAAGCGCTTGCGATAGTCTCGGAAGCCATTGTTGTAATCGAGCGTAAAGGAGTGAAGTCCCCGATCGTAGCGAGCCCCCAAAGCTCCATTGACAAAGCCCGTCGTCAGCGCCGACTCGACCTGCGCCCAGACAGAGCCACCATGCAGACGCTCCTTGAGGATCACATTGACGATCCCTCCGATGCCCCGATCGGTGTAGCGTGCCGAGACCATGTCAGAGTACTCAATGCGTAGGATACGCTTTGGGTCTATGCTCTGCACATCTTGTATCGTGCGGGGCACGCCGTCCACCTGCCACTGCACCTCCCCGCCACGGATAGAGGCTTGCTTATTCATCAGGTCAATGGTCAGACCACGTAATTGCATCGTCTGTAGCAAGCTGAGGAAGTCCTGACTACGTGCCAATTCTGCCTGCTGTGGGAAGAGCAGCATCTTATCCACACGGCTTCGCTGCCCCTGCACCACTACTTGGTCGAGGAGCTGGCTATCCTCCGACATGTAGAGCGTGCCGAGAGCGATCACCCCTCGTGCATCGCCCGCTATCTGGATGGTCATCGGCGTGTAACCTATACTACTGATGCGTAGCTCCCTAACCACCTGCGGATCAGCCTGTAGGGCAAACTGTCCCTCGCTCTCTGTCGAGACGCCCGATGTGAGCTGTCCCTTATCGTCAAATAGCCCGACGCTAGCTCCGACGAGCGCAGTCGAGTCGCTACTAGCGAGCACTCGCCCCTGGATCGTGATGGTCTGCGCAGCCAGTACGCCTGCCGTGATGAGGAGGAGCGCCATCGCTCCCAGTAAATGGTGGTAAATCTTGCTACTCATATGCGTGAAACGGATAAAAGTGAATTACATTTAGTGTATCATTTCCTTAAAGACGATTTAACAAGCCGATTGTTGCAGCGGGAAAAGTCGCATGGGGAGGCAGTTATCTCGCAAGACCCGCAACATTATTTGCTTCAGCGC
>NZ_CAMYEZ010000155.1 GCF_947254915.1 uncultured Porphyromonas sp.
CATATAGGTTGAGTTTATCTACGTCTCTATTGAAGAAAATCAAAAAGCGAAGGAAATCAAACAATTCCTCGGTAGAGCTTTTTGATTATCCAGCGAGGAATGGGAAAATTCCTCCGAACTTTTAAATCTTTCTTCCGAACTTTCATTTCATTCTTCCGAACTTTTATTTCGCGCCTCGGTGGAGAATTTTCATTTCCTCGGGAGCTATGGGGAAATTCCTCGGGAGGAATCAAAATCATTGGAGATGTAGGGGGGAGGATTTGCGGATATGTGGGCTGATTTGCGTAGCTTTGTGCAGGAAGTTTGAATTTTGAATTGAGACGATATGAAGAATAGACTCTGCGACCTGCTAGGCATTCGCTACCCGATCATTGCGGGCGGTATGGTCTGGTGTAGCGGTTGGCGACTGGCTTCGGCTGTGAGCAATGCGGGGGGGCTGGGTCTCCTAGGGGCTGGCTCGATGTACCCAGAGGTGCTACGCGAACATATAGCTCGTTGCCGTGAGGCTACGGATCGACCTTTTGGGGTTAATGTGCCACTGCTCTATCCTGAGATTGATACGTTGATCCAAATCATTATTGAGGAGCAGGTGCCTATCGTGGTTACCTCGGCGGGTAGCCCCAAGCGCTTTACCTCTCTCCTACATAAGCACGGTATCAAGGTGATGCACGTGGTCAGCAGTACGAAGTTTGCGGTCAAGTGCCAAGAGGCGGGTGTTGATGCGGTGATTGCTGAGGGCTTTGAGGCTGGCGGTCACAACGGTCGTGAGGAGACGACGACGCTGGCGCTGATACCGGCTGTGGCGCAGGCTATTGACCTGCCCCTCGTGGCGGCTGGCGGGATAGCTTCGGGGCGCTCTATCGTGGCGGCTCAGAGCCTAGGCGCTGAGGGTGTGCAGATCGGGACGCTCTTTGCACTGAGTGAGGAGAGTAGCGCGCATGCGGCTTTTAAGGAAGCGTGCGTCAAGAGTGACGAGGGGGACACGATATTGACCCTCAAGGAGCTCGCTCCGACACGTTTGCTGAAGAACGACTTTTACCAACAGGTAGTCACCCTGCAAGCTCGGGGTGCCTCTGCCGATGAGCTACGAGAGCTGCTCGGGCGGGCTAGAGCGAAGCGTGGTATCTTCGAGGGAGACCTCGCAGAGGGCGAGCTAGAGATCGGTCAGGTGGCTGCACAGATAGAGCAGGTGTGGCCAGTGGCTCAGATCTTTGACCAATTGATTGCTGAGTACAATGCGGCTCGTGCGGAGCTACTGGATATGAACTGGACAAATTGCTAAGGGCTATACCTTATATATATGTACGACAAATATACTTACCATCCTTATAGCCATCTGACGGGTGCTGGTGTGGCGTTGATAACTCCATTTCTAGAGAATGGGCAGGTGGACTCGGCTTCGCTGAGCCGTCTGACAGAGCATATAGTCTCGGGCGGATGCGACTTTGTGGTGCTACTCGGCACTACGGGCGAGTCGCCTACGGTCGTTTATCCTGAGCGGTTACTACTGATCGATGTGGTGCGCCGTACGATCGATGGGCGCTGTCCCCTGGTGATCGGTGTCGGGAGCAATAATACGCAGGATCTGTGCCAGCGTATGAGCGATCCGATCTATGACAATGTCGATGCGATCCTCTCAGTGGTACCTTATTATAATAAGCCGACGCAAGAGGGGCTGTACCTGCACTTTATGGCTGTTGCCGAGGCGAGCAAGAAGCCGATCATACTGTACAACATCCCCTCACGTACGGGTTGCGACCTACAGCCCGATACGGTGGCTCGGCTACAGCGTGACTCAACAAAGATCATCGGTATCAAGGAGGCTTCGGGGCATGTGGAGCGGATCGGACAGATTCGTGAACTGTGCCGTCCTGACCTGCTGATCTACTCGGGCGATGACCACTTGACGAAAGATATCATTCGTGCTGGAGGTGATGGGGTTGTCTCGGTCGTGGCAAACGCTTACCCGCAAGCAATCAAAGCGCTTGTCTCGGCTCTGATTACGGAGCAGCGGGAGCAGGCGGATGAGATTGACGCACTCTTTACGGAGATGTATCAGTTGCTCTTTAAGGAGGGCAATCCTGTGGGCATCAAGGGACTGCTGCACACCATTCATCTCATAGAGACGAGTGCGGTGCGCCTACCACTCTGCCACGCTACGGAGCAGCTCACGAGCCGACTACGTGCGGCACACGAAGAGCTACTCGTCCCTCTGCAGCAGTTAGGAATAGAGCCTAAGCTATGATCCTGAGTTCGCTGAGTGTCATCAACTTTAAGAATGTTGCGACGGCAAACTGTCACTTTGCCCCCAAGCTCAACTGCTTCTTCGGGGGCAATGGGATGGGCAAGACCAATCTCCTAGATGCCATCCACTACCTATCGGTGGTGCGTGGCCATCTAGGTACGACTGACCGCTATGCCATACGCCACGGAGCGCAGGAGGCGATCATCCAGGGCGAGTACCTATGGGACGATGGGCAGGAGGACAAGATCAGTCTACGCATCTCTGCCGAGCGGAGCAAGCAGCTCTCTCGCAATGGCCGTCTCTACAAGCGTCACAGCGACCATATAGGGCGCTACCCACTGGTTATCATTTCGCCACATGATCAGAGACTCATACGTGGGGGGAGCGATGAGCGCAGGCGCTCCGTGGATCGTATCCTCTCACAGCAAGACGCAACCTATCTGGCGAATTTGATCAACTACAACAGAGCTCTCGACCAGCGCAACAATATGCTGCGCAACCAGATCCACGAGCCAGCTCTGATGGATATCCTCGAAGAGACCTTAGCAACGACGGGACTGACGGTCACGATGATGCGACAAGCTTATGTCGAGGAGCTCGTCCCCACCTTTGATCAGATCTACCAGCACCTAGCTGCGGGCGTAGAGCGTGCGGTCCTATCCTTTAGCGCAGGGAGTGCCAGCACTGCCGAGGAGCAGCTGCGCATACTGCGCAATGGTCGTCAGCGGGACTACGAGTACGGCTTCACAGCGACTGGTTGCCACAGAGATGACTTTGATATGCTCCTCGGAGAGAACCTGATGCGCAAGATAGGCTCCGAAGGTCAAAACAAGACTTACCTCATCGCCTACAAGCTAGCTGAGTACCGCTATCTGCAGCAGCACTTGACCAATCAGACGGCTCCCCTGCTGCTCCTCGATGACATCTTCGACAAGCTAGACAGCGATCGTGTGGAGCGCATCGTAGAGCTCGTCGCTACGGACACTTTCGGGCAGATCTTTATCACCGACACTAACCGTAAGTACCTTGATGAGATCATCTCCTCGAAGCAAGTCCCCTATCGTCTCTTCCAGATCCAGGAGGGCTCCCCGACAGAAGTCACCGCAGGATGCTAGTCATTCTGCAAGAAAAGAGTACTCTTTGGGCTTGAAAAAAGGACTTTAGCGCAAAGTCTTGTG
>NZ_CAMYEZ010000156.1 GCF_947254915.1 uncultured Porphyromonas sp.
CTGCTTGACCTCCTGCTGCGCTTGTGCTAGAGCCATACCGTAGCCTGGCACGATGATGACGCGCTTAGCGCCACGGAGCATGCCAGCAGCCTGTGAAATAGGATCGCTAGCGGAACTGCTGCTAGCGGGCTGTGCGGTAGCTGCGGAGCTGTCCAGCCCAGAGAGAATCTGATCGATCGTAGCCTTAGCATCGCCTAGACAAAGGGCTACGCCTTCGCCACGGCTGTAGAGCGGGTTCTCGACACCAGCGTAGCCAGGTTTGAGGTCGTAGTTGCAGATAATGACCTGCTTCGCCTGATCCACATTGAGAACTGGCATACCGTAGATAGGTGTTCCCTCAGCATTGCGGGCGGCAGGGTTGAGGACGTCGTTGGCCCCGATGACGATAACGGCGTCGGTATTGGCAAACTGATCGTTGATCGCCTCCATTTCGTAGAGACTGTCGTAGTCAACGTTGGCCTCAGCGAGGAGTACGTTCATATGTCCCGGCATACGACCAGCGACAGGGTGGATGGCGTACTTGACATCGGCACCGTTTCGAGCGAGCTTGTCGGCCAACTGCTTGACCTCCTGCTGCGCTTGTGCTAGAGCCATACCGTAGCCCGGCACGATGATGACGCGCTTAGCGCCACGGAGCATCGCAACAGCTTGGTCGATAGGAGAGCTTTCTTGCTTAGGCTGAGGCGCAGCGGGAGCTTTTGGGGTAGCTGTGGCAGGCTTGGCGGGAGCTTTTGCCTTGCCGTGAGGGATGAGGATGTTGATGAGCGAGCGGTTCATCGCACGGCACATGATCTGCGTGAGGAGGAGGCCCGAAGCGCCAACGACACCGCCGACAGCGACGAGGAAGATGTCGCCAATGGCCATACCAGCGATAGCGCCAGCCACACCGCTCAGGGAGTTGAGCAGGCTGATGGTGATCGGCATGTCGGCACCGCCCACACGTATGGAGAAGTAAAGCCCGAAGAGCGCGCTGAAGAGCATCGTGCCAATCATAGCGTAGAGGAGGGCAGTAGGCATCTGGTAGTTGATCGTGCCGATGAGTAGGAAGAAGACGGCGACGACGAGTGTGAGCGAGGTGGCTACGTTGTGAAACGGCCAGACGACCGACTTCTGAGGCAGTACTCTATGTAGCTTGCCCGCTGCGACAAGGCTCCCGACGAGGGTGAGCATACCGATGATGATAGCGAGGAAAGCGGTGACCAGCGTGAAGTGTACGTTGTCCTCAAGCTGGAAGAGTGTCAAAGCTCCGACGAGTGCCGAGGCGCCACCGCCGATACCGTTGAGCAGAGCCACCATCTGTGGCATCTGAATCATCTTGACTCGTGTGTAGAGTATGACGCCGATGATACCTCCTATGAGGATGCCTGCGATGAGCCAGGGGAAGGTGACGACTTGTAGCTTGAGAAGCGTGACGATGACGCCTAGCCCCATGGCGGCAGCACTGAGCGCGTTACCACGAGCGGCGCTCTTGACCTTGCTCATTATGGCGATGCCAGCGAGCACGAGTATGCTGAGGATCCCGCAGATGACGTAGTAGACGGGATTAGAGATCTCTATGAGTGTATTCATGCCTTGCCTCCTTTCTTGTTTTTGGTAAACATACGGAGCATGCGGTTGGTCACGCCAAAGCCCCCGACGACATTGATGGTGGCGAGGATGACGGCTACGACTCCAAAGATTTGCTGGAAGAGACTACCGTCTGGAGCTATGATAGCTGTGGCTGTGGCTGCGAGTGCGCCCGTGATGGTGACGCCGCTCAGGGCGTTCATCCCCGACATGAGGGGGGTGTGCAACAAGCTAGGCACATTGCTGATGAGCTTGTAGCCGACGAAGGTCGCCACAAGGAAGATGGCGACGAGGATCAGTGGGTTCATTGAGAGAGTAGAGGTTAGAGATTAGAGATGAGAGGTTGGAGATTTAGAAAGTAGAGGTTAGAAGTCAGAGTATGACCCATTAGAATCATATATTCTGACGTCTAACCTCTAGAAAGTGGGCGGGAAGTCAAGTTCCTTCAATCTAGGCTACTTCTTGAGTCCCATAGCCTCAAG
This sequence comes from uncultured Porphyromonas sp., assembly GCF_947254915.1. Lineage (GTDB taxonomy): Bacteria > Bacteroidota > Bacteroidia > Bacteroidales > Porphyromonadaceae > Porphyromonas. The sequence goes on from NZ_CAMYEZ010000156.1 coordinate 2,049, forward strand.
GGTACCCTCGTGGATGATCTCACCAGCCTCGGTCGTGACGACGATAGAAGAGGTGATCTGATCGCTCATGTCAAGGTGCATCTTGCCATCCTTGACGAGGTACTTGACGAGGTTGTACATGTTTTGCGAAAACATCCAGGTAGCGCTCTGTGGAAGCATACCAGGGATATTCTTGATACCCTCGATGACCACGTGGTGCTTGACGTCACGCTCGCCTGGAGTCGTGATAGCGCAGTTACCACCCTGATCGATAGCGATATCAACGATGACAGAGCCGGGCTTCATCGACTTGACCATCTCCTCGGTGATGACCACGGGAGCGATCTTGCCTGGTACGAGGGCGCTACAGAAGATGACGTCCATGTCCTTGACATGCTCAGCTAGCACCTTGCGCTCATGCTCTAGTAGCTCGGGGCTCAGGTGTAGCGCATAGCCACCAGGAGCGACAGCTTTGTCAGCGGGGATACCTAGATCAATAGGCTTAGCACCTAGACTCGTTGCCTGCTCAGACGCTGCGGGACGGATATCAGCTGCGTAAGTGATACAGCCTAGACGACGAGCCGTAGCGAGTGCCTGTAGACCAGCTACGCCGACACCGATGACGAGCACCTTGGCGGGGTCAATCTTACCGACAGCGGTAAACATCTGTGGCATGAAGAAAGAGAGATCGTTCGCAGCCATCAGGATACCCTTGTAGCCCGCGCAAGTACTCATAGAGGTGAGGGCATCAAGGTTTTGCGCACGAGAGATACGAGGCACACCATCGAGGGTGAGACCGATGACGCCCTGCGCAGCCATCTTGCGTACCATGTCATGGTTCACAGGAGAGGCGGGGTGAATGAAAGTGATGAGGTACTGCCCCTTGTGCATCATGTCGATCTCATGCTTGCCGAGCTGCTCGTTGAAGAGTGGCTCCTTGACCTTGATGATGATCTCCGCGCGGCGGAAGATCTCCTCTGGCCCTTGTATCAGCTCAGCGCCAGCTGCCTGATAGTCCTCGTCGTGATATGCTGCGCCTTCGCCAGCTCCACGCTCAAATAGTACAGTGTGTCCATCAGCGACATACTGCTTGACTGCTTCGGGGCTCGCTGCTACGCGAGCCTCATCGTGCATAATTTCTTTAGGTACGCCTATTATCATAGTTCAAATGTGTAGTGAATGAATAGTCTTCTGCCTAGTGTGGGTTGCCTGCAAAACATCCATGTCGCACCTGCACCCCCTCATTTCGCAAATATACACACTTAATTTCAAAGTTGCAAGAGCGTCC
>NZ_CAMYEZ010000157.1 GCF_947254915.1 uncultured Porphyromonas sp.
ACCGAAGCCGAATCCCGAAAGCAACACAGCGATTCGCCTTTATGCAACAGTCTCATAGAGACGTAGATGTACTCGTCCGCTATAATGCGTCAGCTCTGGGGGTTCTAGTCTGCCAATAAATTAGTACCTTTGCCGTAGCTCCGTCAGCTAGTAAGATCCACCGTTCGTGAGATCCGAAGGAGAGCTTGCTGACACTGTTTTGATCAGCGACAGAGACCCATTAGATACAGAACATACTACGCAACAGTCCGAACTTGTTGTGTAGTCATTAAATAGCTTCATGTCTATAGACAGCAATCCTACATCAGAGGCACAGCACAAGGCGAGCACCTCTGCTGATTCATCTGCCGAGGTGACATCGTCCGCATCTACTGGCAAGCGAAGACGTCAACGCATAGCGCGACCCGCTTCCAGCGAATCCTTGATTCGTGTCAAGGTTAGTGGCGAGGCTGGAGCCACGGTGACACATCGTAACATAGATGCTTCCGAGATGGTCAAGCCTCGCGACATCAATGCTGAGAAAGCTTTGGAGCGCAGATTTGACTTCGACGAGCAGCATACTGAAGGACGGAGTCTTCACAAAGTGACGGCATCCGTATCTTTAGTAGGTGATGGCAATCAGGATGACCCTGTCATATACCCATACGCTAAGCAGAGAGGCAAGGGCAATCGTCCTACAGCTCACAGCGGAGAAGCTCGTACCTCATCGCCACGTCGTAAGAGAGAAGCCTCGGCTGACTCAACCGACCGCAAGAGCAAGCGCACCTCAGCTCCTCGCAAGAGCGCTGGTCAGCGTACTAACAAGCAGCGTAAGGGCGAGTCAAAGCCCCGCACACCTAAGGCTCCCGTCGAGCCAGTGCGCTACGCATCTCCTCTTGTTGAGGCGGGCGAACCGATACGACTCAACAAGTTCCTCTCCAACTCTGGACTATGCTCGCGTCGTACGGCAGACCAGTACATCGTAGCTGGACGTGTCAAGGTCAACGGTGTCGTCATCTCCGAGCTTGGCTCACAGGTACTACCGACCGACCAGGTGATGGTCGATGACAAGCCAGTCTCCCTAGAGGCAAAGGTCTACGTACTGCTCAACAAGCCGAAGAACTGCGTCACCACACTCACCGATCCCGAGGGTCGGCGCACCGTTATGGATCTCGTACACAACGCCTGCACCGAGCGCATCTACCCCATCGGTCGACTAGACCGCAACACGACTGGCATCCTCCTCTTGACCAATGATGGGGACCTAGCGGTGCGCCTGATGCACCCCGCCTTTCGCAAGAAGAAGATCTACGAGGTAGCCCTCGACAAGGAGGTCACCGTAGAGCATATGCAGATGATTGCTCACGGCTTCGAGCTAGAGGATGGCGAGATCCACGCCGATGCTATCAGCTATATCACTGGACAGACCCACGACAAGGTCGGTATAGAGATTCACTCGGGACGTAACCGCATCGTGCGTCGCATCTTCGAGCATCTAGGCTATCGCGTCGTACATCTAGACCGTGTCTACTACGCAGGTCTCACCAAGAAAGATCTACCACGAGGACGCTGGCGCTACCTCACTCCCGAGGAGGTGCGCTACCTCCGCATGGGGGTCAAAGAGCAGGAAGACAATGGCGTAGCCCCCACCACCAAAGTTTATCACAAGCACCAAGAGACACTAGACCATCCCTTCTCATCCGAAGAGATAGAAGACTAAATAGGCATAAACCATATCAGCAGATACTATGAATAACTCACTACCACGCACTACTATCAAGGAGCTCCCCCAGCTTGCTCAGCGTCAGCTCCCCCAGCCCGTCTGTGTCAAGGGTTGGGTACGTACCAAGCGAGGCAACAAGGCTGTCTGCTTCGTTGCGCTCAACGATGGCTCGACCGTACACAGCATACAGATCGTCATTGACAAAACCCAGACCGATCCCAAGCTCCTCGAGCAGATCACCACAGGCGCCGCTATAGGTGTCGTCGGCACGCTCGTCGCTTCACAGGGGCAAGGGCAAGAGTACGAGATACAGGCTAGCGAAATAACCATCTACGGCACCGCTGATCCCGTCCGTTATCCACTGCAAAAGAAGGGGCACACCCTAGAGTTCCTGCGTGAGATCGCCCACCTGCGTCCACGTACCAACACCTTCGCAGCAGTCCTCCGCATCCGCCACAATATGGCTTATGCGATCCACACCTTCTTTCACGAGCGTGGCTACTTTTACCTCCACACCCCGATCATCACCTCGAGCGATGCCGAGGGTGCAGGGCAAATGTTTACCGTCACCACGCTAGATATGAACAAGCTCCCCCTCGCTAAGGATGGGAGCGTGGACTACAGCAAAGACTTCTTTGGCAAGCACACCTCACTGACCGTATCGGGACAGCTAGAGGGCGAGCTAGGAGCCATGGCGCTAGGCGGTATCTACACATTTGGACCTACCTTTAGAGCTGAGAACTCTAATACCCCACGGCACCTCGCTGAGTTTTGGATGGTTGAGCCCGAGGTCGCCTTTATGGATAATGAGGGCAACCAAGACCTAGCCGAGGCGTTCACCAAGCATTGTCTCCAGTGGGCTCTTGATCACTGTATGGACGACCTCGAGTTCCTCGCCGAGCATTACGACAAGGAGCTCATCGAGCGCATCCGCTTCGTCGTAGAGCGTCCATTCGTACGCACCACCTATACCGAGGGTGTCGCCATCCTCGAGGAGGCCGTCCGTAACGGCAAGAAGTTCGAGTTCCCCGTCTACTGGGGAGCCGACCTCGCCAGCGAGCACGAGCGCTACCTAGTCGAGCAGCACTACAATGCGCCCGTCATCATGACCGACTACCCGAAGGAGATCAAGGCCTTCTATATGAAGCAAAACGAAGATGGCAAGACCGTCCGCGGTATGGATGTCCTCTTCCCGCACATTGGCGAAATCATCGGAGGTAGCGAGCGTGAGACCGACATCGACAAGCTCACGGCACGTGCCCAGGAGGTCGGCATCAAGGACAAGGATCTGTGGTGGTACCTCGACACCCGTCGCTATGGGTCAGCACCACATGCGGGCTTCGGACTAGGCTTCGAGAGACTCCTACTCTTCGTCACAGGCATGACCAATATCCGTGACGTAATCCCCTTCCCCCGCACACCAAACAACGCAAACTTCTAGTTTTCTAGCAAAGCATATCAATCGAGTAGGTCAGGAAACGAAAGTTTTCTGACCTACTTTCGTTTCCTTCC
>NZ_CAMYEZ010000158.1 GCF_947254915.1 uncultured Porphyromonas sp.
CTGCTTACTCCTCTGAGTCTGGCTCTGTGCGCTGAGGCTCCTCCTTGAGATCCTCAATGATTGCCTCTGCGATCTCTCTTTGCGTAGGTACAGGGCTCTTGAGCATATCAATGTTTTCTTGTGGTAGCCCCATCTCCTCTAGCTCCTCAAGGTCAAACTCGGACGAGAGAATGCGTAGAACATGGTCGATGGTCTCTATCTCAAGATCGGTCCTCTGGAGCAGCTCCGTGCGTGACGTGGTCAGGACGGCACGAGCCGTGTTCAGACCTATGTCTAGAAGCATCTTGATGACCCAGTCCTCAATCTCATCGCTAAACTCGGAGAGGTAGATATCCTCCTCGGTCGTATCGGCCGCATCACGGAAGACCTCAATCTCAAAGCCTGTCAGGACGGACGCCAGTTTGATGTTGCTAGCGTTCTTACCGATAGCTAGAGGTACATCCTCAGGCTGTAGGTAAACCTCCGCCTTTGCAGTCTCTGGGTAGAGCTTGATGGAAGAGACCTTGGCAGGGCTGAGCGCACGCTGTATGAATAGACTATCGTTTGACGTGTAGGTGAGGACGTCAATGTTCTCCCCATGTAGCTCCCGGACGATGCCACGTATACGGCTACCATTCATACCGACACAAGAGCCGACTGGGTCAATGCGGTCATCGTATGACTCAACGGCAATCTTAGCGCGGACACCTGGGATACGTGCTACACGCTTGATCGTGATCAAGCCGTCAGCGATCTCTGGTACGTTGATCTCGAAGAGACGCTTGAGGAACTCAGGGCTAGTGCGTGAAAGCGTGACACGAGGGTTGTTGTTCTCATTGTCCACACGAGCTATGACGGCATGGACGCTATCGCCCTTGCGGAAGTATTCGTCAGGGATCTGCTCGCTCTTGGGCATAATGAGCTCGTTGCCATCCTCATCGACGAGTAGGGTCTCCCGCTTCCATACTTGATAGACTTCAGCCGTAATCATCTCTCCTACACGCTCTATAAAGGCCTGGTAGAAGTGCTCCTTCTGCAGATCCAATATCTTGCTTGAGAGGGTCTGGCGTAGATTGACTATCGCGCGCCGACCGAAGGAGAGGAAGTCCACTGAGTCAGTTACATCATCTCCGATCTCAGCCTCGGGGTCTATCTCACGAGCCTCCGTGTAGGCCACCTGCTCGTTCTCCCGTTCGACCGCATCGTCAGCAACCACCTCGCGGGTGCGCCAGATCTCAAAGTCTCCGCTATCCGCATTGATGATCACGTCAAAGTTGTCGTCTGAGCCAAACATCTTAGCGAGGATGCTCCGGAAGGAGTCCTCTAATACGTGGAGCATCGTCTCCTCGTCGATGTTCTTCAGCTCTTTGAATTCAGTGAGTAGAACCTTTAAGCTCGTTGCTTCTTTCTTTCTAGCCATATATCTGTGTTGGATCTCTTCTGTGGGACTACTGTCTTAAGTAATGATGGGGTAGGGGCTCTATCAGAGTGCCTTGTCTAGGTCGTACGAGATACGCTTTAGCTGATCACGCTCGATGCGATGAGGCTCGATGATCTGCTGCTTTTTCTTCTTCTTACCATCCTGTATGATCTCCGTGCGCTCGACCTCTAGGACGACATACTCGGGTAGCTGATCCGCGCCCCTAGCACCGACCTCGATGAGCTTGCCGTGCCACTTCATCCCTGACGCGTCGACTGCCTGCACGGGCGCCTCCAGGTGACGGGTGTACTGCTCGTAGACCTGCCACGGATCGGAGAGACTAGGCGACGATACCTCTAGGGCATAGTCCTCCTCCTCGTCACGATCGTGTAGCTGTGTGATAGCTCTAGAGATCTCGACACAGCGAGAGATGGGCAAGCCTCCCATGGCATCGACCACTACTCGGATCTGATCTCCTGGGCTACTAGTTACCTCCACGACGAACTCGTCCTCGTGGAGCATCTGCTCTATGTCTGTGCGGAGTACTGCTAGATCTATCATGATACTCGATGGTTATATACAAAAAGGAGGGAACCGCTGTCGCATGGCTTCCTCCTCCATACCTAAGCTGAGTCAACTGCTCGTGAGCCGTACGACCTCAACCGGTTCATTACGATGCAAAGATAGTAATATTTCTTCAGATAGCATACTGTCTATCCGATGCAAGGTAAATAAGCCACCTAGGTAATGATGGAAGAATCAAAAATGCCAAGCCCCTCTACCTCATAACCCTTACCAAACTAAGGGATAGGAGGCGGAGGGGCTGCTGTATCGTGTAGCGTAGAGCTTAGCGAAGTGTCTCTAAAAGATGCCTACTCGTGTGTTGCTACAGAGACGAAGCTACGATCTCCTCTCGTCTGAGAGAAGACGACCGTGCCGTCTGTAAGTGCATAGAGAGTATGATCCTTGCCCATGCCCACGTTCTCACCAGGATGGTGCTGCGTACCTCTCTGACGTACGATGATATTACCAGCCTTGCAGGCTTCACCTCCAAAGATCTTAACGCCTAGGCGTTTGCTTTCGGATTCGCGTCCGTTCTTGGAGCTTCCTACACCTTTCTTATGTGCCATGATTCCTTAGAGTCTTTAATTATCCTACGATTTGCTTTACTAGTATCTCGGAGAACTGCTGGCGATGCCCTCTGAGCTTGCGATAGCCCTTTCTCCGCTTCTTGTGGAAGATCAGCACCTTCTCACCCTTGACGAGTGGAGATACGACCTCACATACTACCTGTGCGCCCTCGATCGTCGGGGCTCCTACTGCTACTGCTCCGTCCTTGTCGAGGAGCATAACCCGGTCAAAGGTAACCTCTGCACCCTGCTCCACCTCGCGGATATGATGCACGAAGAGCTTGCGACCCTCCTCTACCTTAAACTGCTGACCTTGGATTTCAACAATTGCGTACATTACGTTCGTCTGTTACTATTATTATATAGTCCCGTAAGGTGGCAGCCTACAATCAATCTGCGCTTGACAAACCCTACTTAGGAAGTAAATCGACTGCAAAGGTACAAAAAACTTGACACCCCGCAAGCGTACCCCCGCTGAGAATCGAACTCAGATCTAAAGTTTAGGAAACTTCTATTCTATCCGTTGAACTACAGGGGCGTTGGGATACTTGCATATGAAGCCTGTGTCACAGAGCCTGTAAACCGCTTCGTACCATTGCCACTGCAAAGGTACGCAATAAAACGGTACCACCAATTGAAGAAATCCCCTTCAGACTACTATTA
>NZ_CAMYEZ010000159.1 GCF_947254915.1 uncultured Porphyromonas sp.
CTCGTGGGCGATGTGCAGGAGGGCTACGAAGCGCTAAAGCGTCTCGTGGCTCGTGGCTTCGATGTCAACGCTTTTGCGACTAGCTCGCTCCTGCAGGGACCTTTCTTTGAAGATGAGGCGCATTGGTTAGTTCCCTTTGACCTGCAGCACAGTTCGCTGGGAGCCGTGATGGCTCAGTTTAGCAATGAGTACCAGCTCGGCGAGGATCAGATCATGACGCTACTGCGTGAGTCCATCTTCCAGCAGGTAGACATAGACTTCTACGGCTCCATCTTTAGGATTAGCCAACTGCCTGGACAGGTGCTACAAGGCATCTCGCAGGGTGTCCTAGCTATGGAAAACGTAATCAACCGCACCCCTTACATCCGTCCACAGGAGCGACGGACGCTAGAGGCGGATGACTATACGAAAGCGCTACAAGGGTACATCTGCCAGCTGGCTCGCATCTTCACCTTTATTGAAGCAAAGGTAGCTGCTAAGACACCCTTCATGATGCACTTTGGCCAGCCCAATCCCTTTGCACAGGCGCAATCGGAGCAACTCTGCGACAAGCATCTCGACCTACTGCGCGCTTACTGCGTCCAGACGAAAGAGTATGCAGGCGAGCAGGCTGCTATACAGTTTCAGCTGGGACGCACCTCAGAGCCTGAGGCTCGTGCTCAGCTTATGTACCGCCTTGCGCAGACCTACTACGAGGAGCAGAAGTATATGCAGGCTTACTTCGTCATGCAGCAGATTCCTCCGCAGCTACTCTCGGGAGACACGAGCCCGCTCTTTATCGCCCAGATCCTCTACCGCATGGAGCAGCCGATGCTCGCCATCTCACTACTAGAGCAGGTGCGACAGCAGGCAGATCCTGAGAAGCCTTCGCTCGCGATCTCACGACTACTCGGTGTGCTCTATGTAAAGCTCCGCATCTACGACAAGGCGCTCCCGCTGCTCTTGCAGTGCGAGTTTGAGGACGAGCACCCCGACACGCTCTATCCGCTCATCGCTTGGTGCCTCATGATGACACAGCGCTGGGAGGAGGCAAAGGCTTACGCCAGTCGCTCCGTTACCTCGTACGATCAGCTGGACAAAGACTCTCTGGAGCTTCAATACAAAGAGTTTGTACCCCTACTGCCCGCTCTCTTTACGCTCGTCGGCGGAGATCTACAGGGCACCCTGCAAGCTCTGGGCAAGCTCCTCGCATCGGCTGACGAACAGCAACAGAAGCGGTTCATCTCCGCCTACGGGGAGTGCATGTACGACCTGAGGCAACTAGGCGTACCGAGCCATCTGCTGGAGCTAATACAGACTTGGCTCCATCAGCGCATCAACACTTTCTAAGTTTATTCACACAGACCAAATACACACCTCTATTCATGACAAACATTCATCAGTTCGACTTCTCTGGTCTCCGTGCTCTCGTGCGTGTAGACTTCAACGTTCCCTTTGACGACAAAGGGCAGATCACCGACGACACCCGCATGCGTGCCGCCCTGCCTACACTACGCAAGATCCTATCCGACGGCGGGAGCGTCATCATCGCCACGCACCTCGGCCGCCCCAAGGGTCGTGACCCCAAGCTCTCTACAGCGCTCATCGTGCCCCACCTCAAGGAGCTCATACACGTACCTGTCATCCACTGCCCCGTGAGCCGTGGTGCACAGGCACAGGAGATGGCGCAGGCACTTCAGTCGGGCGAGATATTAGTATTGGAAAACGTACGCTTCGAGGAGGAGGAAGAAGGCAAGCTCCGCAATCCTGACCAGTACACTGACGAGGAGGCTCTCAAGGCTGCAAAGGCTGATCTCAAGGAGCGTCAGAAAGCTTACGCTAAGGAGATGTCCACGCTAGCAGATGTCTATGTCAACGATGCTTTTGGAGCAGCACACCGAGCACACGCCACGACGGCTCTCATCGCTCAGTACTTTGCTGCAGACAAGAAGATGTTTGGCATGCTCATGCTACAAGAAGTCGAGGCTGTACAGCGTGTACTGCATAGTGCTAAGCACCCCTTTACCGCTATCTTAGGAGGTTCTAAGGTCTCCTCCAAGATTGACATCATCCTCAACCTGATGGACAAGGTGGACAACCTCATCATCGGGGGCGGTATGGCCTACACCTTTGTCAAGGCGCAGGGTGGCGAGATCGGTCGCTCCCTCTGTGAAGAGGACAAGATCGACGTGGCACGGGACATCATGGAGCGCGCTAAGGCTAAGGGCGTACGACTCCTCCTACCCGTAGATACGGTTGCCACGTGCGACTTTGCCAACGATGCGTCTGCCGAGACCTTCCCAACCAATCAGATTCCTGCCGACCGCATGGGTATGGACATCGGCGCTCAGGCTTGTGCCGACTACCGTGAGGTTATCCTGACCAGCAAGACGATCCTATGGAATGGTCCTGCGGGAGTCTTTGAGTTTGACAACTTCGCTCGTGGCTCCGAAGCTATAGCCAAGGCAGTCGCCGAGGCTACACGACAGGGCGCCTACTCGCTCGTCGGTGGCGGGGATAGTGTCGCCTGCATCAACAAGCTCGGGCTAGGCGACGAAGTATCTTACGTATCCACTGGTGGCGGTGCGCTTCTAGAGGCTATCGAGGGAAAAGCTCTCCCAGGCATCGTAGCCATCGACCCCAACTATGGCAAGTAATATGGGACAAGACGCATCCGCTACCCCACTCGTCTCGCTTGTTCGTATGACACGGTGCGACCTCTGCAATGAGACGCACCAGCACCATCTGCCTACGCTCAGACAGCTCTACGAGGAGGCCTTTCCCCATAGTGAGCGTCGCCCTTGGAGTGACCTAGAGCAGCTCATTGGAGCGCAAGGCGCTTACCAGTTCTTCCTCTTGGAGCATCCCGAGCTAGGGGTCGTGGGCTTCATCACGCTGTGGCACTTCGACGACTTCTACTACGGAGAGCACTTTGCCATCCTACCGAAGCTACGCAACCATCGCCTAGGCGAGCAGACGCTACAGACGGTCAAGGAATACATTGGACGCGAACCAATCTACTTTGAGGTAGAGCCCGAGACGCTCTCCGAGATAGCTGGGCGACGCATCAACTACTACGAGCGCAACGGCTTTCAGGTGGTCAAGCGGGACTACCTGCAGCCCCCGTATCACCGTGAGGAGCAGGGCGTGCCGCTCTACATCATGTCGTCCGAGCTAGGCGAGAGA
>NZ_CAMYEZ010000160.1 GCF_947254915.1 uncultured Porphyromonas sp.
TGATATGTTTCCATCTACGAGCGTGGATATGTTCCCCATAACCATAGGGGTTGAGCATGTGGTGCTACTGGAGCGAACCGAGTAACAAGAGCTAGACGACATAACCGATGATAGCGCTATAGAGTCCAGACCAACCATTGCCACATCGCTGAGTATACGGACTCCCTCGGAGGAAATCAAACAATTCCTCCGTGGAGAATCTAGATTATCCAGCGAGGTAGTAAGAAATTCTTCCGAACTTTCATTTCATTCTTCCGAAGTTTTATTTCATTCTTCCGAACTTTCATTTCGCCCCTCGGTGGAGAATTTTCGTTTCCTCGGGAGCTATTAGAGATTTTTCCCCGAGATATTGGCGTCAATAGAGATGTAGGAGTAGCTATAAGGTGAGGTTATAATGCTATACAGCGGGACTCACACCACATACTCTCCTTGGTTGTCATCGTACCTAGTCTCTCGGAAGTATAGGATTGTCATACCTCCGCCCTAAATTACTGAGGGATCCTTTGTTCCACAGCTATTTTATTAGTAGCTTTGTAGCAACAAACTAACTCATCGCAGATTTACATGGAGCATTATTACTGTGTCATTATGAGTGGCGGGGTGGGAAGTCGCTTTTGGCCTATCTCACGACAGTCACGACCCAAGCAATTCCTAGACTTCTTTGGGACTGGCAGATCGCTGCTACAGGACACTTACAAGCGATTCTTGAGGATTGTCCCTGAGGACCATATATACATCGTCACACATGCGGACTATGTCGACCTAACCCTTGAGCAGCTCCCGGGACTCACGCGCGACCAGATCCTCACGGAGCCTCTGCGACGTAACACGGCTCCATGTATCGCCTATGCTTGCTACCATATCCAGCAGCGAGATCCGAAGGCGTCAATCGTCGTGGCGGCGTCGGATCATATCATCATGAACGAGGACAACTTCGTCCAGACGGTCAGCCAGTCGCTCCGCTTCGCTGCCCTCCACCCCTACCTCCTGACGCTGGGTATCAAGCCAACAGCTCCTGAGACGGGCTATGGCTACATACAAGTGGACTCTAGCGAAAGGGCGCTCGACGGACAGTACCACAAGGTGAAGGTCTTTACCGAAAAGCCTAACCGTGAGATGGCCGAGATATTCGTATCCTGTGGCGAGTTTCTCTGGAATAGCGGTATGTTCGTTTGGAGTGTCAAGACGATCCTAGATGCTTTTGCCAAGTATATGCCTGAGGTGAGCAGACTCTTTACCGAGCGCGCCAGTGACTTCGGCACCGACCGTGAGCGGGCGGCGATCGAGGAGATCTATCCCTACTGCCCTAGTATATCAATTGACTACGGTGTCTTGGAAAAAGCGGACAACGTGCTTGTCACGCCCGCCACTTTCGGCTGGGCTGACCTAGGTACCTGGGGGGCGCTCTACGACCAGAGCTCAAAAGATCAGACGGGCAATGTGACGAATCACGAGAAGACCCGATTCTACGAGTCGATGAATAATATCCTCTACATTGACGATCCCGACTTGCTAGCGGTCGTCCAGGGGGTCGATGACTGTATCATTGCTAAGCATGGCAACGTGCTACTCATCTGCAAGCGGGAGGCGGAGCAGAGTATCAAGAACTATGTGACCGACGTGGAGATAGAGTCTGGACAGGACTACATCTGACCTATTCGCGCGAACTATGCAGGAGATGTGGCTACACCAGATCTGGGGCAATAGACTCTACGAGTCTCTCACCTTCGAGCCACACCCCTGTATCCCTGAGGGAGTCACGCCGATCGTCATTGACCCAGGGCGGTACAACACGAATGGCGGGCCCGACTTTAGCAATCTCAAGCTACGCATAGGGCCTTTGACCTGGGCGGGCAATGGGGAGATCCATTGCCAGGCGACGGACTGGCTACGCCATGGGCACCAGCTGGACCCTGCCTACAATAATGTGCTCCTACATATCGTGCTGCAGGACGATGGCCCCATCTCTCTACAAGCTGGCACACCACCTATCACTTGCCGTATGCAGATCAATCCTGATCTGCTCGCCATAGCGCAGCAACTCACGGAGGCACCACAGATTCCTCGCTGTGGGGAGGCTTGTAGCCAGCTACCCGAGCGTGTGCAGGCGGATTGGTTTGCACAGCTGACTCGTGAGCGACTGGACAAGAAGTGTCAGCAGATTGAGACGGCGATGAGCTTTTTCAAAGGCGACCTGGCTGCGGTGACGCACCTTTTCCTGATGCGTTACCTGGGGGGCAAGGTGAATAATGATGCTTTCGAGCAGATAGCTCGCCAACTCCCGCCTTCTATCCTACTGAAGCACAAGACTTCGCCACTAGCCCTCGAAGCGTTGCTCCTCGGCGTGGGCGGACTACTGGAGAGTGCACCAATATCTCCCGAGATAGACCAGTACCGAGAGCGACTAAAGGAGGAATTTACCTTCCTATCGCACAAGTATCACCTCTCTCCCCTATCGCTTGGCACAATACGTATGCTACGGCTCCGTCCGAGCGCCTTCCCGCATCGTCGGCTCGCCTACCTCGCAGCGCTCTACTATCGTAGTGACAATCTGCCAGGAGAGCTCCTCCGCACATCGTCTCTAGCTCATCTGGAGCAGCTGCTCACCGTCACCCCGACCGACTACTGGCAGCGACACTACCACTGGGGTAGCGAGACGGATGCTCAGCTCGGCACCATAGGACGGGCGACGGTCGAGAGCATTGCGATCAATGTGGTCATACCGCTTCAGTACTACCTCACACAGGAGCGCGACCTCCTCGGGCTATCCCTAGCAAAGGACTCGCTGATGAGTGCGCACGACCTACCCGCTGAGCGCAACAGGGTCGTGAAGCGCTTTGTCAACGAGGGGCTACGTCCCCGCAGTGCCTACGACTCGCAAGCTCTCCTGCAGCTCTATGGGAGCTACTGCGAGCCTCGTTGCTGTTGGCTATGCCCCGTAGGGCGTACGCTACTACAGAGCTATGGTGCGATGAGCCTGCCCCCCTCCATTGGCGAACAGCAAGACTTATAAGAAAAACCCCTAGTGACCGATTCGGTCGCTAGGGGCTTCGTTTATATGTCGGAAAAAGGGAGCTCTTACTCCGTAA
>NZ_CAMYEZ010000161.1 GCF_947254915.1 uncultured Porphyromonas sp.
CAGCCACTCTCGGTGGGGATCGGTCGTCTGCCCATACGTACCTTGGAGGAGGCTGAGGCTGTAGTGGACAAAATAATACGCTATGACAGCGAGCAGGTGCCAGGCGTGTGGCGTACGCGTGCTTGCTATGTGGCGGACAATATGGATGGCTACTCGCACCTCCTGGAGGCCGACAGGACTGCTCAGCTCATGGAGCGTCTACAGCCAGAGCTTATCATCTCCAAGGTCTATATGGATGCCTACGCACACAAGAATGTGGGCGGACGAACCTCGGTGCCTGAGGCTCGGCGCAAGCTGATGAGTGAGCTACAGAAGGGACTACTCTTACTGGACTACACGGGCCACGGCGGACCTGCGGCTTGGAGCGATGAGCAAATCCTGACGCAGGCGGATATCGTACGCTTTGACTATCCTCACCTGCCAGTATGGATTACGGCAACCTGTGACTTTACCAACTACGACCACCCTCAGACCTCGGCAGGGGAGTCGGCTATGCTCAATCCGACCAGTGGGGCTATCGCACTCTACACAACGACACGTGTCGTGATGAATACGAACAATGAGCAGATGAATAGAGCGCTACATGAGAGCCTCTTCACACCTCAGGCGGATGGCTTCCTACGTCCTATGGGTATCGTGATGCGTGATGCCAAGAATGCGCTCACACACGATACGATGAATAAGTTGAACTTCTTCCTCCTCGGGGATCCAGCGCTGCGCCTTCGCATGCCAGCCTATGAGACGGTCATCACGGAGCTGGCGGGTGTCTCGCTCGACAAGCTCTCGGAGGGGGAGGCGGTACCGCTCCATGCGATGGATAGTGTACAGGTACGGGGCTACGTGGCGAGCAGTCAGGGAGTCGTGCAGGGAGACTTCACGGGCCGGCTCTTTGTGACGGTCTTTGATGCTAAGGCTCCGGTCAAGACGCACATAGACAATGCACCGGACAAGGATCCAGACGAGATTACCTCTTTTGAGGACTACCCTGGGATGCTCTATGCGGGTATCGCTGAGGTAAAGGAGGGACACTTTGACTTCTCTTTCGTAGTGCCTAAGGATCTCCCTTATAGCGGGGGCAATGGCAAGATCAATCTCTATGCTTACAGCGATGCGAAGGGCGGCGAACCGTACGAAGCGATGGGCATGAGCCATGCAATCTGTGTCAAGCCTGGCGTGGGAGAGCACAGCGTGGTTGACACGGTTCCGCCTGAGATACGGGAGCTATACCTAGGTCATCCGAACTTCTCAGTGGATAACCCCATCGGCTCAACACCGCTCTTCGTCGCCACGCTGGCTGATGCCTCGGGGATCAACCTTTCGGGAACGGGCGTGGGGCACAATATGACGTTGGTAGTGGATGGACGCGAGGACTTGACCTTTAACCTCAGTAGTAGCTACACCGCCTCGGAGATGGAGGCGGGTGTGGGGCGGGTGCTTTACCTGCTACCTGAGCTACCAGAAGGCGATCACACGGCGACTTTTACGGTGTGGGACGTGTGCAACAATGTTTCGAAGCGTAGCTTTGCCTTCCGTGTGCGTGCTGGTCAAGCGCCGACGGTGGTCGAGAGCCATGCTCGTCCAGGTGTCCTGACGGCTGATGATCCGCTGATTGTGGAGGTGTACAACAATACGCCAGGCGTGGAGGTTGATGTGACTATCGAGCTGTACGACTACCGTGGCGCACTGGTTGCGCTCTCGCCACAGATGGTGGCTCGCTCTGGACACAATACGCCAGCTCTGATACGATGGGAGCCTAAGCTTCAGTCGGGCGGTGCCTTGCTGCCAGGTCTTTACATCTACCGCTTGCGGATGACGCAGGGAGACTCTCTGCCCGCTTTCTCCTCGGGTAAGATAGTAGTGAGGTAACAGTTTCGTTATGCAGGCTGATATCTTAGCGTTGGTTACCAGTTCGACCCCCTTTGTGGCGGTGGCGGTGATGGCTCTTCTTGTGGCGATCAACCCTTGTCCACTGGCGACAGTGGTCTCTTCGCTGCTCTTCTTGACGGGACGGCAGACGAATAGACGGCGGGGGTGGTGGCTCACGACGCTCTATGCGCTGGGGCGTGCGCTACTCTACTTTTCGCTGGGATTGCTCTCGGCGTGGCTCTTGCGGACGAGCATTCAGACGCTCCAACTACAGGCGCAGATCCTGTACGGCTTGGAGCATTGGCTGGGACCACTGATTATCCTACTGGGAGTACTGCTCTGGCTGTTCGGTCGTCACGATCATCATGATCACCATCACGAGGAGCAGACACATCAAGCGGAGGAGCTTAATCATGAGCACGAGCAACCGTTCGGGCGACAGGGTGCATGGAGCTGGCGAGCCCTTTGGCTGGGCTTTAGTTCGGCTCTCTTCTTCTGTCCTGCTACGGGGCTGATCTACTTCGGTATGCTGGTGCCTATGACGGCTCAGGCGGGAGGAGCTGAGGGGTTGCTCTACCTAGGGTTCTTTGCCCTTCTGACGGCGAGCATCGCTTACCCTGTCTATGGCTTGATACGGATGGGGTTGAGTCGCTTAGCGCATTTCGCTGGAGATATACAGCGGTGGCGCAAGTGGTTGAGCGTGGGCATCTCACTGCTCTTCATCGTGATGGGCGTTGTGATCACGCTCGTTCACCTACTACATGGTCACGAGGCGGCTGTCGGCTGATCTCTGTAGAGCTTGATGAAGCAGTGCGTGGCGAGGACGACGTCGTGGCGAGACTTGAGCTGGTAGATGATCTCCAATCCCTCGCGATCCCATAGGAGTTTGCCATAGAGCGACTCTAGGCTGATGCGTGTCTGTAGGGGATCGGCTTGGTAATGCGAGATGAGGTAGTTGATGCCTTGGCGCATGGTGCAGAACTGTCGCCGAGACCCGAGGCTCTCATTGGGCAGCTGGTAGTGTTGTAGGTCGTGCGCTAGGACGGCTAGGTGGAAGGCGAGGCTATGCCCCACGATCATCTGGACACTTTCTAGGTCTCGGAGGAAGAGCTCTAGCACTGCTTGGGGCGCTTCGCCATGCCCAGCGACAAACTCGGTGGTTAGCTGATGGTAGTCGGTAGCTTCGCTTGTGATCGGCACGCCACTGAGTAG
>NZ_CAMYEZ010000162.1 GCF_947254915.1 uncultured Porphyromonas sp.
CGGAACTTCTGCACAAATCCACGCTTTCTGCACTTTACCTCGCAGTGCAAACCACTGAGATATCGTGCGAACCGCTCTCATTTCCATCTACTTACCCGCAATCCTCTCCCTAATGCCCTTCCCCCTAATAGTTCCCCTACTGGAACTGGAGAGTTCCTCCATTGGGACTAAAAAGTTCCAAGAGGGGAACTGTTTTTGGAACTCGTATATGCTAAGGAATCAGCACGATACGAATAGCGCTAACGAGTGCTCCGCCTTGACGATGCACGGATTTCTCAAAACTAAGATGAGCGTGGGCGTAGCGGATATGTGGGCTGATTTGCGTAGCTTTGTGCAGGAGGTTTTGAGGCTACAAGCCTTCTTCCAGCAGTGGCACATGAATGCAACTATGACCCAGCAAGAGCTATGAGCAAAAGCAAAGCAGATCAAATGCTCATCTATCAGTCGATAGATGGCAAGATAAAGGTTGATGTACAATTTAATCAAGACACTGTATGGCTGTCTCTAGACCAGATGGCTACCCTATTCGGACGAAATAAGTCTACCATCTCTCGACATATCAAAAACATCTTTGAGGAGGGCGAGCTGTCTAGTAATTCAGTTGTTGCAAAATTTGCAACAACTGCTTCTGATGGAAAAGAATATCAGATTGACTACTACAATCTTGACGTCATCATATCGGTAGGATACCGAGTGAAGTCACTACAGGGTACGCAGTTCCGTATCTGGGCGACTCAACAGCTGAGAGAGTACCTAACCAAGGGCTTTGCTCTCGATGATGAGCGACTGAAGAGGGGCTCTGCATACAACTACTTCAAAGAGCTACTCGACAGGATTCGTGAGATACGTCTGTCTGAAAGGCTCTTCTATCAGCAAATCAAGGATATCTACGCAACCAGCATAGATTACAATCCCTCAGATGAGATGACTATCGCTTTTTACAAAGAGGTGCAGAACAAGCTACTTTGGGCTGTCAGTGGTAAGACAGCTGCCGAACTAATCTACTATCGATCCAATGCTGCACTACCTATGATGGGGCTCACCTCTACGGAGCTAGAGGGTAAAGTCAGAAAGAGAGACATCACAATAGGTAAGAACTACCTCAATGAGCAAGAGATCAAGCAACTGAAGCTTATCGTAGAGCAATTCCTCGCCTATGCCGAGGCGCAAGCACAGGCTGAAAAACCGATGTATATGCGAGACTGGATACAGAAGCTACGCCTCGTGCTGACGATGAATGACAAAAACATACTAGAACACGCTGGAGCCATATCTCATGAGATGGCCGTACGAAAAGCTTCCAAAGAGCTACAAGCATACAATGCCCACCAGCGAGAGATGGAGCATCTGGAGAGTATCAAGGAGCTTGACTACGACATTAAGTGTATGTCTCGTTTGAGCCATAAAGAGGAATAGGAAATTTGCCCTACTATAACTATTGGTTTGAAAAGCCTTAGCTTGCTTGTAGAGACTCTGGTGGACAGGCATATGAGATAAGTTAAGGGCAACTCGCCCCCTCTTCCACAGCTTAGGGTGGCGGCATGATATGCTTGATCCGAAAAGAGGGCGAGTGGAGCTCGGTGAAGTGGAGCAGTAGTCTGCGCAGAGTCTCGTACTCTGCGGTTGTAAAGCTATTCGGTGCAAAGTGCTCTAGATCATATCGTAGGAGTCTCGGCAAAGTGCTCTGGAGCTCTGGCGTTAGCGGTACAGCGTAGTCGGTTCGGAGCGGGAGTATCGTCCATTGCTCGAGGTCTAGCCAGTGTGTCCTGTAGCTTTCAGAGTCCAGGCTTCGCATCTCTAGCCCCTCGGGGAGGTACCCTTTGGCACGCAGTATGGAGACAAGCAGGGCTAGGTCAAAGCCTTGTAACTCCTCAAGGCTCTCGATGCGGTCTAGCTGGTCTAGGGCTTGCACTACTATATTATATAGACGTAGATCCTCTGGCTCCTGAGCGAGTAGCTCTCGGAGGAGCTGAGCGAGATAGAGGAAGTAACCGCTGGCGGCTGGGCGCTGGGCTAAGGGAAGTGCGCCACGGACGAGCTGTACCTGACGGATG
The DNA here is from genome assembly GCF_947254915.1 of uncultured Porphyromonas sp. GTDB lineage: Bacteria > Bacteroidota > Bacteroidia > Bacteroidales > Porphyromonadaceae > Porphyromonas. Next base: position 2,055 of record NZ_CAMYEZ010000162.1, read on the forward strand.
AGCTTGACGGGCTGACTGGCGGGTGAAGGGGTCGTAAGCTGCAGACCTCGTAGCGGTTGGAAGAGATTGCTCGTTGCTCTGCTCCTGCCACCGATAGGCACGGAGAAGGCTGCAGCCCCCCACAGGTCTGTGTAGAGCGTAGCTATGAGTGAGCGGTCTGAGTATGGGATGACACGCAGCACGACCCCCTCTACCGTGGTAATCATAGGCGTGGCGCGGTACTCGGTGTGAGCAGGGGCAGTAGCTCCCGCAGGTCTCTGATCTCAATGACTGAGTGGCGCTGCTGGTCATAAGTGGGCATCGGGACTTGCCATAGGTTGTACCAGACGGAGTCAATGCCACTATTGAGCGCACAGAGGATGTCGCTCGGCCAACTGTCACCGATGACGAGCGCTTCCTGACGACTACACCCTACGGCCTTCAAGGCGTAGTCTAGAAACTCAGGCGCAGGCTTAGGCACACCGACATGGTCGACCAAGACCACTTTGTCGATGTAGGGTGCCAAACCAGAGCCGTTGATCTTGCCGTACTGCGTCTCTTCAAATCCATTGCTCACGATGACAATCGTGTAGCTACGGTGTAACTCTGCGAGCACCTCTAAGGCATGCGGTATGAGTGCCGTCTGTTGCTGCACGTAGTTGATGAAGCGCTGATTGAGCTCCATAACTTGCGGGTCGCTCCACGAGACGAGCCCCCGGAGTGGATAGCGCAGACGGTCTAGGAGTAGCTGATCCTTACTGATATACCCCTTACGATAGTCGTCCCAGAGCTGCTCCTGATGGGGAAAGTAGACGGCGAAGTAGTCTTCGAAGGTAGCGTAATAAGCTCCCCACTCCTCCTCATCGTAGAGTCTGTGTAGGCTCGCCTTATTATTGTCAAAGGTAGCCCAGAGCGTGTCATCAAGGTCGAAGAGTAGTGCTTTGTACTTCATTGTTTTTGCAGGCAAGGTAGAGATCAGTCTTATAATCGAGTAGGTCAGGAAACGAAAGTTTTCTGACCTACTTTCGTTTCCTTCCCT
>NZ_CAMYEZ010000163.1 GCF_947254915.1 uncultured Porphyromonas sp.
GAGGAGCTGCTGGAGCGTGGAGGAGAGACCTTTGATGTCGCGTCGATCTGCGTTCCCAACGGGCTGCACTACCCAATTGCTCTAGAGTTGATCAAGGCTGGCAAGTCGCTCCTCATAGAGAAGCCCGCCGTGCTACACCCCGACGAGGGCGAGGAGCTGATCGCCCTAGCGAAGGCGCACGGATGTCACCTATACAGTGTCCTGCAAAACCGCTTTACGCCTGTCTCGGCGTGGCTTCACCAGATGATCAAGGAGAAGCGCCTCGGCAAGCTTTACCAGATCGAGCTGCAGTGTCTCTGGAATCGTGACGAGCGCTACTACCGGCCTCGTCGCTGGCATGGCGATCTCAAGCTAGATGGCGGGACGCTCTTCACGCAGTACTCGCACTTCCTTGACCTCCTGATTTGGTGCTTTGGTATGCCTGAGGTGCAGGGCGGAAGCTTTTACAATTACAACCACCAGACGACGGTAGACTTTGAGGACTCGGGCGTGGTACAGCTCACCTTCCCGCAGGATACGACGGGGCTGCTGACCTACTCGACAGCGGTCTACGGAACCAACTGCGGGGTGCGCCTGACCGTGCTCGGCGAGCGTGGCTGCATCGTCCTTGACGGTCCCTTTATGAACAAACTAACGCACTGCGTCATAGACGGCTACGACCGCCCTGACCTAGGCGAGAGCGAGCCAGGCAACGCCTACGGAGCCTACAGTGGATCTGCACAAAACCATCACTTCGTCATTGACCACACGGCGCGCGCTCTGCTGGGAGACCCGACCGCTCAAGCGGTGGAGATAGAGGATGCCCTGCGTGTCGTGCGCCTCATTCGCAACATCTACCAGCACAACCCTTACCTATCCTAAGAAAGCCCTTCACATTATGAATCAACTTCAGCATCGTACCCTACTTTATTGTCTCGTTGCGCTCCTTTTGCTGGGGGGCTTCGCTAGTTGCAAGAAGACAGAGCAAGAGACGCACACTATTCGTATCCTACACACAACTGATGTGCATGGCAACATACTGGGATACGACTTCGTCCAGGACACTTGTATCCCTAGCGGACTGGCGCGGGTCTCTACTTATGTGGCACAAGTGAGGAAGGAGTTCCCGACGAGTACGCTGCTCTTCGACGGAGGGGATGTGCTACAGGGCAATGCGGCGGTCTACTACTCCAACTTCGTTGACACGCTACGCACGCACTTCGTCTCGGACGCTATGACGCTGCTGGGCTACGACGCAGCCGTCGTGGGGAATCATGACCTAGAGGCTACGCCGAGTGTCTACCGACGCTGGCAACGCGATATGGCGACGCCACTGCTGGCGGCCAATATCATACACAGCGATGGCCCACTCAAGGGTAAGCCTTACTACTCCCCCTATAGTGTCCATACGGTTGACGGAGTGAAGGTGGCGGTGCTCGGTCTGATCACCCCCGCTGTGCCTCAGTGGATCCCGCAATCCTCTTATGAGGGGATGACCTTTGCTGATCCGATCGCGACGGCTCACAAGTGGATTCCTACGATTCAGGAGCATATCCACCCAGACCTCCTCATAGTCTTGATGCACTCAGGGCTGGGCGATGGGCAGGATAAGGAAGACGTTGCTCTCCAGATGGCTCGTACGGTCTCTGGCATTGACCTGATCCTCTACGGACACGATCACCAGGCTAATCAAACTACTGAGCGAAGTCCTTCGGGCTCTTCCGTCCTGCTGATCAATCCAGGGAGCCATGCGAAAAACGTAGCGGACGTTACTGTCACCATCACCAAGCAGGGCGACAAAGTGGTCGACAAGAAGTTCCAAGGGGAGATAGTCCCAATGGCAGACGTGCCCGTAGACTCCGCTTTCGTTAGCTACTTTGCGGACTTTGCGGACACGGTGCGTAGCTTTATCGCTGAGCCTATCACACTGCTCACGGAGCCTCTCATCGGGGTGGATGCACTCTTTGGTCCTTCCGCCTATATCTCCCTACTTCATCAGCTACAGCTGGAGTTGAGCGAGGCAGACATCTCCTTCTCCGCACCGCATCGTATCTCCTTGTCACAGCGGGCTGACACACTGCGGGTACGGAACTTCTTCGACATCTATCCCTATGAGAACTATCTCTACAAGCTGAGCCTCTCAGGGCAAGAGATACACGACTACCTAGAGTACTCCTACGGTTTATGGTGTGGCCCCGAAGCTAGCTCTGGGGAGCATCTGCTCTATCTGAAGGATCAAGCTGCTGAGCAACACTTCCCGACGGTCAATCCGACCTTTAACTTCAGCGCAGCCGCAGGCATTGACTACACGGTGGATCTGCGCAAACCTCAAGGCAAGCGGGTGACCATCGAGCAACTGTCTGACGGACGCCCCTTCTCGGTCGATAGCGTCTACACTGTGGCGGTCAACTCCTACCGTGCTATCGGTGGCGGTGGACATCTGACGCAAGGCGCTGGCCTTTCACCCGACGAGCTACACCAGCGCGTCGTCTGGATCTCGCCTCACGACCTGCGCTATCACCTCATTGAGTGGGCAAGAAAGCACCAACCGCTCACGCCACCCCGTTACAGCAACTGGGCCTTCATACCTAAAGAGCAAGCTACAGCAGCCATCGCACGAGATCGCCACATCATCGAGGAGAGTCTGACTAAGTAAAGGAAGCTCTTTTCCCAAAAAGCACCTGCCTAGAGGAATGACTTGGGTTGACCTCCTGCTCTTACTGATCCTAGCTTGTGGCATCACCACCTTCGGCCGTAAGCGACTGCGCAAGCACAATCCCGTCTACAAGGGACTAGAGCGTGACTTCGCCTCGCATTGCGTGCTCAGCATCGAGGAGTCACCGCTCCTGCAGCTTGGCTCAGCGCCTGCGGGAGCTACGCCTCGCTACCTTGTGATAGACACCGAGACCGTCTGCTATCTGCACGACACGCTTGACAAAGAGAAGTTTGCCTCCATCGGCACACCACTCCTAGCGAGTCTCTCGTGGCTCCTCCTAGACGAAGAGCTACGAGTCGTGCGCAGCGAAGACCACCTCCTACTCAGTGGCGTGCCGATCACAAGCGAAGCTACCGACTACCATCAGCTAACCA
>NZ_CAMYEZ010000164.1 GCF_947254915.1 uncultured Porphyromonas sp.
CTACCTTCTACGGGCAACTAGCCTTCGTTGTCGTGGGCGCCACCTTTGTCGCCTACCTCTTGTTGCTTTTCGCACAGAGAGGTTTGCGTCCCACCGTTGTCAGCATCTACAACTACGGCATCCCCGTCATTGCCTCCATGCTGGCCGTTATGATGGGGCAAGACCAACTCACACTCACCAAAGTCGCCTCTGCGGTCCTCATCCTGCTCGGAGTCTTCATGGTGACCCGTAGCAAAAGCCGCCAGCAACTCCTCCGTGAGCACCTGCGCAACGAATAGCGCAGCCCCCCCCCGTTTTCTAGACAGGAGAAGCTTCTAGTCTTATATAGTCAGCGATAAAATGAGAGAGACCTATCTGCTCCCATGAGGGGTGTCAGATAGGTCTCTCTATCGTTGTACGGTCGGTGGGACTCGAACCCACACACCTCGCGGCATTAGATCCTAAGTCTAACGCGTCTACCAATTCCGCCACGACCGCAGCGAGGTTTGCGTCTGCAAAGGTAAGAATAATCTTTGAATTAGCAAGCGTTCGGATGACTTTAATTTTTCCAATCTCACGAATAACGATTTGTAGGGCTACCCTATTTGCGACATCTAGGCTAGTCTACTAGTCAGCTACCTAGGCAGATATTAGCGCAGTGAGACGAGCAGCGTGCTGTCTTCGTAGACGAAGGTGAGCTTCTCCTCCTTGGCGAGCCAGCCGAGCGCTGCGTAGACATCCTTTTCGGTACGTATCTTGGTCGCTTTCTTGAGTTGCTTGACGTCCATCTTGCCGAGCTTGTCAAGTGCATTCCAGATGAGCCCTGCGTTGGTGCCGATGTAGGCGATCATGTTTTCTTCCATAGTGCTAGTGTATTTGATTTTCTATACAGCAAAGCTACAGAAAAAGATTGATACAGCTCTTGCGACTAGGTTAAGTGGTCGGGAGATGCACTATAATCTGCCCCTCTAGGAGTGCGATATGGCTAAAACCTCGCCCTGTAGTGCTATAGACTCACCTTGTAGCTACTTCTAGATCTTCGCTGATTGCAATCCCTACCGAGGAAATCGCAGATCTCCAGGGAGCAAACGAAAATTCTCCACGGAACCGGGAAATAAAAGTTCGGAAGAACGAAATGAAACTTCGGAAGAAGCAAATCAAACTTCCGAAGAATTTTTTCGTATCTCCGTGGAGGATCAAAAAGCTCTACCGAGGAATCCTTCGATTTCCTTGATAGTGCTGTCGGTGAAGTCATCTAGTAGGATGCCTTAGCCTTGGGTTAAGCGATGGTGCTGTTCTAGGTAAGGGGTGCAGAGATCGTAGATGGCTATGCCCGTGGCGACGCTTACATTGAGCGAGTGCTTGGTGCCGTACTGAGGAATCTCAAGGCAGTAGTCGGCATACTGGATCACTTCGTCAGAGACGCCGTGCACCTCATTGCCCACGATCAGCACGGCTCCACGGTCTTCTAGGACTGGTTGGCTACCGAGGGTGATGCTCTGGTGTGTCTGCTCGAGGGCGAGGATGGTACGTCCCTCCTGTCGGTACTGCTCTAGTGCCTCGGTGGCGGAGTTTAGGTGTCGCCAAGGGACCGCCTCCTCGGCTCCGATGGCGGTCTTGTGGAGGAGCGGGTGGGGTGGACAGCCTGTGATGCCAACGAGGAGGAGCTCCTCTATGCGGAAGGCATCTGCCGTGCGAAAGATGGAGCCGACATTGTGCATGCTGCGTACGTTGTCGAGGAGTATGGTGAGAGGTACCTTGGAAGCAGTGTGGTACTCCTCGGTGGTGAGGCGCTGCATCTCTAGAATAGAGGTTTTCTCTATAGGCATAGCGGGGTGGGGGCTTTTTTACTTGGTGTCTTTGTACCCTTTGGACTGGAGGAGCTTGATGAGCTTCTCCTTATTGTTTTGCTGGATCAGTATCTCGCCATCACGTGTGGAACCACCGCAACCGAGCGACTGCTTGAGCTGGCGGGCGAGGTCTGCAAGGTCGCTGTCGGAGCCGACGAAACCTCTGATGATGAGCGCCTCTTTGCCTGCACGTCCGGCGCGTGAGTACTCGATGCGTAGTCGCTGCTGAGTGGCGGGCAGGGTCTCTACCTCAAGGCTCTCGGCTTGTGGCGTCCAGTCGGGATCGGTGCTGTAGACGATACCGCCCGTGGCGGGGGCTTTGCCCTTTTTCTTGCTCATAGCTGTGGGGTTAATAGTGAAATGAACTACCTCCGATGAATTCACGGAGGAGGGAGGTCGAAGGCACCACGTCAAAGGGGGCGGGGCGCACATGCTCTAGAAAGCGTAGCAGGCGGCGAGCCTCGCTGTACTCATGGACACAGGCGGGAACCTGGTAAAGGATGCGCTCGGCAAGCGTCTTGAGGACGGCAACTTCGTACATGAGGGCACTGTTGAAGAGGACATTGGCTCTCTGCTGATAGGGGAAGATCCATCGCTCCTCACCAGCCCGCACGCTGTGCCAGCGACTGATGGTGTCAATGGCTGAGTAACCTCTATACTTGTGGTCTCGCACCATGCGCCTCAGGAGCCGTATATCGGTGCTAGGAATACGGTTGTGCGCATCCAGTCCGATGGCTGTGAGGGCGCTGATATAGATATTGTAGGTCAGAGGCTGTAGGTCCTCGGGGATAAGTCTTGGGTTGAGCGCATGGATGCCCTCGATGAGGAGCAGATCGCCCTCACCGAGCTGTAAGAGCTCCTTCTGATAGACTCTAGCACCTTGATTAAAGTCGAAGATCGGCATGTCAACCAGTTCGCCAGCCAAGAGACGACGCAGATCACTCGCAAAGAGCTCTAGGTCTAGTGCCTCAATGTGCTCATAGTCGTACTCGCCCTTGTCATCTAGTGGGGTGAATTCACGTGCGACGAAGTAGTTGTCGAGCGAGAGCTGATGGGGACGAAGGTAGTTCGCCATGAGTTGCAGACGTAGTCGCTTGGTAAAGGTGGTCTTGCCCGACGAAGAGGGTCCCGCCACGAGTACGATGCGTACGCCCCTCTCGTAAGCTTCGGCTATCTC
>NZ_CAMYEZ010000165.1 GCF_947254915.1 uncultured Porphyromonas sp.
GAGGGACGAAATAAAACTTCGGAAGAATGAAATGAAACTTCGGAAGAATGAAATCGCAAGTCCGAAGAATTTTTCCATTCCTCGCTGGAAAATCAGAATTTGCTCCGAGGATTTTTGGGGTTTCCTGAGGGGGCTGGCTATTGGCACTAGAGGCACTAGTGCTCCTAGTGAAGCTAGGATCTCTAATCTCTAGCCCCTCTAATCTCTAATTTCGTATCTTTGCAGATAGATATAATGAGAGCCTTGGGGGCTTTCGCCACATAGTATAGTTTATGCTCAAAGAAATCTTATCCATCTCAGGCAAGCCAGGACTCTTTAAGCTCCTGACCCACACCAAGAATAGTATCATCGTCGAGGATCTAGAGACGAAGCGTCGTATACCCGCTTACGCCTCCGATCGTGTCGTATCGCTAGGCGATATATCGATCTACACGACGACCGAGGAGACGCCACTGCGCCTGATCCTACAGACGCTCCTCGACAAGTACGAGGGCAAGCCCGTAGACCTCAAGAGCCTTAGTGGCAAGGAGGCTTACTTTGACCTCTTTGCAGAGGTGCTCCCTGAGTACGACCGCCAGCGTGTCCACGACAACGATATCAAGAAGATCTTCCGCTGGTACAATATCCTCGTAGAGACGGGTCATACCGACTTCTCCGAGCCTGCACCTGAGGAGACTAGCGAGGCTAGCGAGACGCCCGCTGAGGAGTAAGAGACCTATCGAGCCACGCTTGGCTCACCACTCTTGTCTAATAACTTTACCACATAATATCATGTACAAAGAACTGAAGAACTTCCTCACCAAGGAGATCCAGGACACTAAGGATGCGGGTCTCTACAAGGAGGAGCGCATTATCATCACCCCTCAGACGGCTGCCATCAAGGTACAGGGGGGTAAGGATGTCTTGAACTTCTGCGCTAACAACTATCTAGGTCTATCTGACAATCCTCGCCTCGTCAAGGCTGCTAAGGATATGATGGACTCGCACGGATACGGTATGAGTAGCGTACGCTTCATCTGCGGTACGCAAGATATCCACAAGCAGCTCGAGCAGGCTATCGCTCACTACTTCCACACGGAGGATGCGATCCTCTACGCTGCTTGCTTTGATGCCAATGGCGGTGTCTTCGAGCCTCTCTTTGGCCCAGAGGATGCGATCATTAGCGACTCGCTGAACCACGCTTCCATCATCGATGGTGTACGCCTCTGCAAGGCTAAGCGCTATCGCTACGCTAATGCCAATATGGAGGAGCTCGAGAAGTGCCTTCAGGAGGCTCAGGAGCAGCGCTTCCGCATCATCGTCACGGACGGTGTCTTCAGTATGGACGGCAACGTAGCTCCTATGGACAAGATCTGCGACCTCGCTGACAAGTACGATGCGCTCGTCATGGTTGATGAGTGCCACTCGGCTGGTGTCGTTGGCAAGACGGGTCGTGGTGTCGCTGAGGCGTTTGACTGCTTCGACCGTATCGACATCCACACGGGTACGCTGGGCAAGGCTTTCGGCGGTGCTATCGGTGGCTTTACGGCTGGTCCTAAGGAGATCATTGAGATGCTACGTCAGCGCTCTAGACCTTACCTCTTCTCTAACTCACTGCCACCCGCAGTAGTCGGCGCTGGTCTTGAGGTCTTCAAGATGCTGGAGGAGGATGACTCGCTGCACACCAAGCTGATGGAGAATGTCAAGTACTTCCGTGATAAGATGCTCGCTGCGGGCTTTGATATCAAGCCTACACAGAGCGCTATCTGTGCCGTGATGCTCTACGACGCTCCCCTATCTCAGCGCTACGCTGCTCGTCTCCTCGAGGAGGGTATCTATGTGACTGGCTTCTACTATCCAGTCGTACCGAAGGGCGAGGCTCGTATCCGTGTACAGCTCTCTGCAGCTCACGAGCGTGAGCACCTTGACAAGGCGATCGCTGCCTTTATCAAGATAGGCAAGGAGCTCGGCGTGATCAAGTAGAGACTGTTGCAAAAGTCTCAAGTAATTGCAGCGCTTAGCAAAGCATAACTAACAACGAAGGTGACTAGACGCTATCCCATCACATAGGGAGTGCAGGTCTAGTCACCTTCCTCTTTATATTAAGCTGTTAAACTACCCTATATATGTCCCTGCGAATAGTTGTAGATAGTTCTATCCCCTATATGGCCGACGGTATGCCCCTCGGAGTCGAGGCGCACTACTTGCCGAGCGGTGAGATAACGGCCGAGGCGGTTGCCGATGCCGATGCGTTGATGATCCGTAGCGTGACGCGCTGTGACCGAGCACTACTGGAGGGTAGCGCTGTACGTCTGATCACCTCGGCGACAGCGGGCTTTGACCATATAGATACCAACTACTGCCGTGAGGCAGGCATTCGTTGGTACAATGCTCCTGGGTGCAACGCTGCTTCCGTAGCGCAATATGTCCTGACAGCGATCGCTCGTATCGCCTTAGAGCAGGGTTTGGCACCTGAGGATATAACGCTCGGAATCATCGGTACGGGACATACAGGCGGACGGATCTATCAGCGTGCCAAAGCGCTCGGCATGCGGACGCTCCTCTACGACCCGCCTCTCGTGGCGGCTTACGATGAGCACCCTGACTGGCAGAGCTATCTGGAGGAGCTGGACAGCAAAGGGCTCCCACGCCCCTACCTTGCGGAGACTATGCCCTCGCTGCGGAATAGCTATGTAGAGCTAGAGACGCTCCTCTCATCGGCTACGATCATTACCTGCCACGTGCCTCTGACTAAGGGGGGCTCCTACCCCACCTATCACTTGGTCAATGACGCTTTCTTGCGAAGTGCTCAGCAACGACCTTGGTTGATCAACGCTTGTCGTGGAGCTGTCGTGGATACTGCCGCACTAGTACGTGCGATAGACGACAAGGCGGTCTCAGGAGCCGTGATCGACTGCTGGGAGGGCGAGCCACACATAGCGCAGGCACTACTAGACCGTGTCTTCATCGGCACACCACACATTGCGGGCTTCTCGGTACATGGTAAGGC
>NZ_CAMYEZ010000166.1 GCF_947254915.1 uncultured Porphyromonas sp.
ATATAATAGTAAGAGGAGGTGAGCGAAGTGTGCTTGCCTTCTCTTCTTTTGTGTGAGCTCAAGACACCAGTGCGTGACATTTTGTCCATTGGCACATCACTTGCTTGAGATAGTCAGAATCAAACCTTAAAAACATGAACATAGATAAGTACACCATTAAATCGCAACGGGTGATCCAAACGATGATCGCCCAAGCGCGCCAGCAGGGGCATCAGGCTCTAGAGCCGATCTGTCTCCTAGATGCGTTGCTACGTGAGGGACGTGACGTCGTTGAGTACGTCGCTACCAAGGCGGGTGCCTATATGCACCAGATCGAGCAGGCCGTAGCGCAACAACTAGAGCGTCTGCCTCACGTCTCTGGTGGAGAGCCTTACCTCTCCAACCAGACGAACCAAGTGCTCACCCAGTCGGAGCAAATAGCTAGCGATATGGGTGACCAATACATCGCTGTAGAGCATATCCTCCTAGCCCTTCTCAAGGTATCCAGTGAAGCTCGTCAGCTACTCCTAGATGCAGGCTTGAACTACGCCGACGCTGAGAGCGCAATCCATGAGCTGCGCAAGGGTCGCAAGGTAGACTCCGCTACGAGTGATCAGCAGTACAACGCACTCGGTAAGTATGCGATCAACCTTTGCGAGCGAGCTCGTGAGGGCAAGCTAGACCCTGTCATAGGTCGTGACGAAGAGATACGTCGTGTCCTACAGATCCTCTCTCGCCGTACGAAGAATAATCCTATCCTCGTCGGTGAGCCAGGAGTCGGTAAGACCGCTATCGCCGAGGGTTTGGCGCATCGTGTCATACGTGGTGACGTGCCGGAGAACCTCAAGGACAAGCTCATCTATTCACTCGATATGGGCGCTCTCATCGCAGGTGCGAAGTATCAGGGAGAGTTTGAGGAGCGTCTCAAGTCAGTCGTCAATGAGGTGACCGCATCCAATGGGGAGGTGATCCTCTTCATCGATGAGATCCACACGCTCGTCGGTGCGGGCGCTTCGCAAGGAGCTATGGACGCGGCAAACATCCTCAAGCCCGCCCTTGCTCGTGGTGAGCTACGGGCCATCGGAGCCACCACCCTCGACGAGTACCGCAAGTACTTTGAGAAGGACAAGGCGCTCGAGCGCCGCTTCCAAATGGTGATGGTCGACGAGCCAGACGAGATGAGCAGTATCTCTATCCTGAGAGGTCTGAAGGAGCGCTACGAGAACCACCACAAGGTGCGTATCCAGGACGATGCAATCCTAGCGGCTGTCCAGCTGAGCGAGCGATACATCACCGACCGCTTCCTCCCCGACAAGGCGATCGACCTTGTGGACGAGGCTGCCGCACGACTACGTATCCAGATTGACTCAATGCCCGAGGAGCTAGATGAGTTGGAGCGTCGTATCAAGCAGCTAGAGATAGAGCGTGAAGCGATCAAGCGCGAGCACGACGAGCCTAAGCTGGCTGCGCTCTCTAAGCAGATAGCGGACCTCGAGGAAGAGCGCCATGCGCTGGCAGCTCAGTGGCATGGCGAGAAAGATCTAGTCAATGAGGCGCAACAACTGAAGGTCGAGCGTGAGCAAGCCACTATTGAGGCGGACAAAGCCGAGCGACTAGGCGACTACGGTCGTGTAGCTGAGCTACGCTACGGACGGCTCAAAGAGATAGACGATCAGATAGCTCAGATCAATCAGAAGCTTGCCGAGCAGCGTGCCTCTGGTACCGCACTGATCACCGAAGAGGTGACAGCCGAAGACATCGCTGACATCGTAGCCCGCTGGACTGGCATACCTGTAAGTCGTATGCTCATGAGCGAGCGCGACAAGCTCCTCAACCTAGAGGACGAGCTACACAAGCGTGTCGTTGGTCAGGATGAGGCGATCACCGCCATTGCAGATGCGGTGCGTCGTAGTCGTGCTGGCTTGCAGGATCCCAATAGGCCGATCGGTTCCTTTATCTTCCTCGGCACGACAGGTGTCGGTAAGACAGAGGTGGCTAGAGCCTTGGCTGAGTGCCTCTTTGACGATGAGCACATGATGACCCGTATCGATATGAGCGAGTATCAGGAGAAGTTTAGCGCCACTCGTCTGATCGGTGCACCTCCTGGCTATGTCGGCTACGATGAGGGTGGTCAGCTCACCGAGGCGATCAGGCGTAAGCCCTACTCGGTCGTGCTCTTTGATGAGATTGAGAAGGCTCACCCTGACGTCTTCAACCTACTCCTCCAAGTCCTGGACGATGGTAGGCTGACCGACAATAAGGGTCATGTGGTCAACTTCAAGAACACGATCATCATCATGACCAGCAACCTCGGCTCCGACCTGATCCGTCACAACTTCGAGCACATCGACGAGCAGAACCGTGAGGAGGTCATCGAGCGGACCGAAGAGGAGGTCAAGACGCTACTCAAGCAGACGATCCGTCCTGAGTTTGTCAACCGTATCGACGAGACCATCGTCTTCACACCTCTGACGAAGGCTCAGATCGCTCAGATCGTACGACTACAGCTTGACAAGGTAGCTCGCACACTGCAGGAAAATGGCGTGACGCTCCACTACAGCGACGCTGCCATCGACCTACTCTCCGAGCGGGGTTACGATCCCGAGTTTGGCGCACGTCCTGTCAAGCGTGTCATACAGCGGCTCGTCCTCAACGAGCTCTCGAAGGCACTCCTAGCAGGCACCGTAGAGCGCACGAAGCCTATCACGCTAGACGTAGGGGCTGACAAGCAGCTCACCTTCGTCGACTAAGCGCTCACTGAGCGACTGCAAAAGGATCAAATATAACTAACTCTGCTTCAGGGCTAACAAGCCATAAGTAGCAGACTCTTCTAAAGCTCCACCGAGGAAATCCCAAGCTCCTCGGTGGAGTTTTTTTATTCCCCACGGAGGCGTCG
>NZ_CAMYEZ010000167.1 GCF_947254915.1 uncultured Porphyromonas sp.
GCATTCAGTAATCTATGGTCGCCTCGAGACGACCATTCCTTCACACATCTCATACTATCCTATGACTAGAAGAAACTTGTTTCGTAGCCTCGTGGCTCTCATTTTCTCTACATTAGCTCTGCCTATGACTGCACAGCAAGGGACCAAGCAGATGACCCCAGAGATGCTCCTCACGATGCCTCGTGTAGGAAGCTACGCTCTAGCGCCTAATGGTAAGCAGGTGGTCTACAACGTATCCCAACCCTCTATTAAGGACAACAACAGCCGCACCTCTATCTACCTCATCAATAGCGACGGCACAGGACGTACCGAGCTGACAGCACCCTCCGCGGGGAGCGAGTACACGCCACGCTGGAGCCGGGACGGCAAGCAGATATACTTCATGCGTGGCACCGACCAGGGCATGCAGCTCTTCGCACGCACCCTTAGCAATGGGGCTGAGCGTCAGCTCACAGCCATCAATGGAGGCATCGTTGACTACCGCTTCTCGCCCGATGAGAAGACGCTCCTCTACGTGCAGGACATCAAGGCTCGCCCCGTCATCACGGACGTTTATCCTGATCTAGACAAAGCTGACGCACGCATCATCGATGATCTGATGTACAAGCATTGGGACGAATGGGTCTCAACGATGCCACACCCCTTTATCGCAAAGGTTACGGCACAGCCCATTACCAAGGGTCTGGACCTTCTCGAAGGTGAGCCCTACGAGGCACCTATGCGTCCGCACAACGGTATCGAGGATATAGCCTTTAGCCCTGATGGCAACCTCATCGCCTACGCTTGTCGCAAGAAGACCGGACTGGAGTACAGCCTCTCGACCAATAGCGACATCTACCTATATAATGTATCGACTGGCGAGACGACCAACGTTAGCGAGGGCATTATGGGCTACGACACGAACCCCGTCTTCAGCCCCGACGGTCGCTCGCTCATCTGGATCGGTATGGAGCGCGACGGCTACGAGTCTGACCTGCAGGTGCTATACCTTTACGACTTGGCTAAGAAGCAGTACCGTCCTCTCACGGCCGACTTTGAGTACAACATTGCCAACCCCACCTGGAGTGCCGACAGCAAGACCATCTACTTCACCACCTGTCGTGAGGCGTTGACCCACATTTACAGCTATCAGCTTGCTAATGGCAAGATCAAGCAGATCACCGACGGGCAGTACAACTACACCGGCTTTGACCTTAATGACAAAGGTGTCTGCGTAGCCTCTCGCCAAGCGATGACCTACCCCACAGAGCTCTTCATGGTCAACCTGAAGAACGGCAAAGCCACTGCGCTAACTGCGGAGGACAAGCCAATCATGAGCCAGCTAGGCAACCTAACTTGCGAAAAGCGCTGGATGCCTACGACCGATGGCGGCAAGATGCTCACATGGGTTCTCTACCCACCGCACTTTGACAAGAACAAGCAGTACCCCTCCATCCTCTACTGTCAGGGTGGTCCGCAAAGCACCATTAGCCAGTTCTGGTCTTACCGCTGGAATCCACGACTCATGGCGGAGCAGGGCTACATCGTCATCCTCCCCAACCGTCACGGCGTGCCAGGCTTTGGCAAGGCGTGGAACGAGCAGATCAGTGGCGACTACAGCGGGCAAAACATCCGCGACTACCTCACCGCAGCGGACTTGATGCGTAAGGAGCCCTTCATCGATCCTCATCGTATGGGCGCTGTCGGCGCTAGCTACGGTGGTTACTCAGTCTACTACCTAGCAGGTGTACACGAGGGTCGCTTCGCAGCCTTCATCGCTCACGCTGGTATCTTCAACCTCGAGGCGCAGTACCTTGAGACTGAGGAGAAGTGGTTTGCCAACTGGGATATGGGCGGTGCTCCTTGGGATAAGGACAACGCTACGGCTCAGCGCACCTTTGCCAATTCCCCTCACAAGCTAGTCGACAAGTGGGATACGCCTATCCTAATCATTCACGGAGAGCATGACTACCGCATCCTCGCTTCGCAGGGTATGATGGCCTTTGACGCAGCCAAGATGCGTGGCATACCGACGAAGATGCTCCTCTTCCCCGAGGAGACGCACTGGGTCCTCAAGCCTCAGAATGCCCTCCTATGGCAGCGCACCTTCTTCGACTGGCTCGACCGTTGGCTCAAGAAGAAGTAAGAAGCCGTGATAGATACACTCGTATTTGACTTAGGAGGCGTCTTAGTGGATCTCCAGCCGGAGGTGTCGCTAAGACGCTTCCGTGAGCTAGGCGTCCAGGACATCGATGAGATGCTCAATCCGTACCGACAGCTCGGTGTCTTCCACGATCTAGAGATGGGGCTCGTGGGGCGTGAAGGGTTTGTCGCACGGCTCAATGAGCATGCGGGTACAGCCCTGACTGATGAAGAGATCAATGAGGCGATTATGCTCTTCCTCAAGGAAGTGCCTCAGTACAAGTTTGACTATCTAGAGCAGCTGCGCAAGCAGTACAAGATCTATATCCTGTCAAACACCAACCCCTACATCATGGCTTATGCCCACAGTCCGCACTTCCTCCCCGCCACGGGGCGGACGCTGAGCGACTATGTGGACAAGATCTACGCTTCCTGTGATATGCACACGATGAAGCCCGACCGAGCTATCTATGAGCAGATGATAGCGGACAGCGGGATGGTGCCCGAGCGGACGCTCTTCATCGACGACAGCACGGCCAATCTGGAGGCAGCCTCAGCACTTGGCCTGCAGACCCTCCTAGCGATCAATGCCACGGACTGGCGACCCGCACTAGAGGCTCGTCTGTAGCACGACTAGACCACTCTAGTGGGACTATAGTTGGGTATTACTTACCGGTAGCTCCGTAGGGATTTTGAAGTTCCTACGGAGCTATTTTT
>NZ_CAMYEZ010000168.1 GCF_947254915.1 uncultured Porphyromonas sp.
CACAGCCCGAGGCTGGGGCGGGACAGCTCGCCTTCAGCCTGGACAACGATGCGCTACGTAGCGTCCCCGCCGAAGCCTTTGAGAAGGCGGTAGATCCAGATAGGGTTTGGTGTATCTTCTTCACAAGGAGTGGCTCAGGGACTTTGACTTTTAGAGTAGCCAAGCAGGCACATAAGACAGCTGCGGGAAGTTACTCGGTCAATGCGGGCTTCGCAGGCGCAGCCCAGATGTTTGTCATTGGCAACGTCAAGCCTGACCTGCAGAGTCAGTTTTACCGATTGCCTAGCGGTACGTCGTTAGATGAGGTGCAGCGCTTGCTCGTCCAGAATGGACTGGGGAGTGGCTCTACGGAACCCGCCTACTTTGCTATGACTTCTGATCTTGTGACGGTGATGCTCCCCGCTGTAGGTGCGGCTTCTGCGAATATTGTTACTCCTATCGTACTAAAGCGTCTCGCTGCTCGCTTTGATGTGATCAACGAGGTGCCGGGGCTCCAGCTCTCGACTGTCTCTGTCGTTAATCGGGTAGTCACCTCTACTTTGCTTAACGTTAGTCAGACTGGCTCCCTAGCTACAACCGATTATGACGTTGTCAACGGCAAGGTGCTCCTGCATAGGATATACAGTTATCAGAACAGCAACAAGGGCGGTACGCAAGATGCTACCTCCTTTACCATCCAAGGAACCTACAAAGGCAAGACAATCAAGCCTATATCGGTAAAGCTCCAAGATGCTACCACGTCAGAGGCGCTTGACGTGAGACGCAACCACTGCTACCGCATCATTCTCAAGCCTACAGGCGATGACTTTAAGCCGATCCAACCTGACGACCACACCACTGCTTGGCGGATTGTCGTCAAGGTGCTAGATTGGCACGAAGCCTCCACCTACCTCGCTAACTACAGCGACGAGGATCTCGCCAACCTAGGCTATGTGGACCCTACAGTCAACATCAACGGTAATAACCTCCTCAACACCATCGCTGAGTACAACCTTGATATCACAGGCACAAAGCTTGCCTCTAGCTACTCTAACAAGGAGTGCATCTCAGGGTACTTCACTTGGCAAGAGGCGCAGGAGCTACAGATGCCTGAGGGGTATCACCTGCCTACGGCTGAGGAGTGGGCTTCCGTCATGGGAAACGATAAGTCTACGCGAGCTGCCGTTCGCTTTGACGGTCGTAAGACAGTGAAAGATGTCAAAGTGAAAGTTCAGCTCCCCAATCACTCAGAGACGATAATCTGCAAGGAAGATGTCAAGCGAGTCAGTGCCGATCACGCTACTTATATGATTCGCTATAAGGATGACGACACCTATCGCTCCGCTTGGTGCTACTCCTATGTAGATAGTCCCATCGCTGGTGATGAGGGTAAGATCCTAAAGATAGAGTCTGTCACTGTCAATACAAAGCTTACGATCGAGCAGCTCTGTAAGGATTACTTTGCCAAGACTGGAGTCAAGGAGTATGTCAAGACGAGATACCTTCCTACGACAGGATGCGATTACAATAGAGATGGTTCGGGCTTTACGGGCTTCTTCCGTAGTGAACAAGGGTACTACTGGTCTGCCACGGAGGTTAGCCGTGATAAGAGCAAAGCTTATCTCGTGCTTTTTGATAATAGGTATGCAAGCGACTACAACACGAGTCATAAAAAGATACGTTGCGTCGTTCGCCCCTTCCGCAATTTGTAGTAAGGGAGGAGAGGAGACGACATCCTTTCGGAATAAACAAGACATTATATAGATCACCACAAACGAAAGATAAGTATGAACAAGACATTTTGCAGAGTGAGTGCCACCCTAGTGGGGGTGCTCCTACTACTCACCTTGGGGAGCTGCTCTAAGGAAAGCCAGCTTACCCCTGAGGCACAGCCCGAGGCTGGGGCGGGACAGCTCGCCTTCAGCCTGGGCAATGATGCGCTACGTAGTATCCCTGCTGAAGCGTATGAGAAGGCGGTCGATGAGCATAGCGTCTGGTGCGTCTTCGTCACTCCCTCCACCTCAGGCGGAGCGCAGACCGTCCAGGCTGCCAAGCAGGCACACAAGACGGCTGCGGGAAGTTACTCGGTCAATGCCGGCTTCGCAGGAGCAGCTCAGATGTTTGTCATCGGCAATGTCGAGGGCGAGCTACAGTCGAAGCTTTACAACCTCACTAGCGGTACTCCGCTGAGCGAGGTGCAGTCGTGGATTGTGAAGAATAGCCTCGGGAATGGCACCGCCGATCCCGCTAAGTTTGTCATGACCTCGGAGATGGTAGCCGTAAATCTCCCCGCAAAGGGAGCCCCAGCGGCCAACATCTCGCAGGCTATCCAGCTGAAGCGTCTCGCTGCTCGCTTTGACGTGATTAGTGAGGTGCCAGGGCTTACGCTCACGACGGTCACCGTTGCCAACCGCATCGTCACCTCCACATTGCTTGATGTCCAGCAGACAGGGGAGAAAGCAGCCACAGCTACAGAGTACACCATAACTGACGGCAAGGTGCTCCTGCATAAGATCTACAGCTATCAGAACAGCAACAAGGGCGGTGAGGCAAACGCCACCTCCTTTACCATCCAAGGAACCTACAATGGCAAGGCAATCAAGCCGATTTCGGT
This sequence comes from uncultured Porphyromonas sp., assembly GCF_947254915.1. GTDB lineage: Bacteria > Bacteroidota > Bacteroidia > Bacteroidales > Porphyromonadaceae > Porphyromonas. Next base: position 2,594 of record NZ_CAMYEZ010000168.1, read on the forward strand.
AAAGCTCCAAGATGCGACCACGACAGAGGCGCTTGACGTGCAGCGCAACCACTGCTACCGCATCCTCCTCAAGCCTGCGGGCGATGACTTTAATCCGATCAAGCCTGACGACCCCTCCACTGCCTGGAAGATTGTCGTCAAGGTGCTAGACTGGAACGAAGCCACCGACCTCGGCAACTACA
>NZ_CAMYEZ010000169.1 GCF_947254915.1 uncultured Porphyromonas sp.
TCTTTGTATTCAGTGATACACGTTTCCCTTGCAGGTGGTAGCTTGCACTTTTATAAACCTATTCAAAACACACTTATGACAAGAAAGTTTATCTTGGCTATCTTACTAGCCCTCCCCCTACTCTACTGCCAGAGCCTCTCCGCACAGGATGCTGCGCAAAGTCTGAACCCGCTATCGCTCCTGAGTGAGTACAACCTACAGGATGTAGGGCTCCTCGCTAAGCCCAACGAAGACGGCAAGGCGTGGGGTGCACTCTTTCAGTTTGGACGCAACGTGCCTTTTGACTACAATGGCAATGCCCCTCGTGAGGAAACTCCCATATCGGGCAACGACCCCAAGGTGTGGGGCAAGAGCTTCTTGAAGAGGGCTGAGGGACAAACCAAGTACGACTGGCTCACGACAGGAGCTCTCGGAGATAAGTGGACGGACATCGTAGCACTAGCGACCGATGCCCCAGCAACTTATCGTGGTGAGAACGGTGGCGACCCATGCCCTAAGGGTATGCACATACCGAGCTACACAGAGTGGGTGTCCGTTATGCCTAGCTCCTTCGCAGTAGCTGACTTCTCTGGCAAGATAGGCTTCAAGCATACCACCGAGTCTATCACCATACAGGGGCAAACAAAAGAGTATGAAGCCGATTACTACAGCAATACCAAAAACGAGATCATCGGTATCAAGTGTAGCGATGAGAGCGGGAAGTATCGCACCGCCTTTCGCTGGAGCTGGTCAGACTATGGGCTTCTCATTGAGGCTAAGTGGATCGGACAGAGATATGCAACCATTCAGGAGCTCGTGGCTGAGACAGACTTCTGGACAACAGCCCAAGAGCATATCGTAACACGATTCCTACCTGCATCGGGCTACATATCAGGCTATACAGGGTTCGCCGAGTCGCGATACGACATCCTATACTACTGGTCCGCAGCTGCCTCTCAGACGAAGGAAGGCTTCGCCCCATCGGTGTGGAGCCTTCCATACGACGAGGATTCTGGACAGGGTGGCGTAGCTACTTATGAGGATGCTATTGGACGCTACAGCGCAGCCTGCATACGCTGTATGATGGGACAACCCTCCTTGACGGCGATCCAAACGCCCGCCCAGCAGGAGACTCTCAGCGCTTCTTCTGATGCCAACGGAGTACTCGCTATCTCTGTAACACCCGACCTCGTAGGAGCTAGCTACAATCTTTACTCCACTGAGGGACTACTCGTCAACCGAGGCATCCTATCTGACACGCAGCAGTGGATCAATATAGCGCACCTACCTCACGGATACTACATCCTCACCGTAGGTCAGCAGTCCATTAGGGTGCTACGATAGTTCCTACGGAAGAATCTGCAAATAGCTCGCTGAAAAACAAATATTCTCCACGGAGGGGCGAAATAAAACTTCGGAAGAACGAAATGAAACTTCCGAAGAAGCAAATCAAAGTTCCGAAGAATTTGTCCGTTCCTCCGTGGGGAATCCAAGATCTCCACGGAGGAATTGTTTGATTTCCTCCATAGCAGCGTAGATGAGCTCCTCTCGTTCCATCTGTCAACCCCGTTAGGATCGTACGAAAAATCATCCTATGTCGTGGATTTGTCGTAATTTTGGGAAGCCGATGAAACTAAAAGTCTCATTGGCTTCGCCCAAATGAATTGCTAGCTAATGACAATGCACAAACATACCCCAAAGTCTATCCTCCTCACAGGTGGCTGTGGATACATAGCATCCCACACGGCCGTCGTCCTGCAGGAGGCGGGCTACGGAGTCATCCTAGTAGACAATCTATCTAACTCGCGTCGTGAGGTGATTGATGCCATTGCGCAGATCACCTCGGTACGACCACAATTCTACGAGGTGGACTGCACCGATGAGGTGGCTATGGGAGAGATTTTCGAGCATCACAAGGGCGAGATAGCGGGGGTGATACACTTTGCCGCACATAAGGCAGTCGGTGAATCGGTCGAGCAACCGCTACGCTACTACGACAACAATATCAATTCGCTCATCACGCTCCTACGCTGTATGGAGCGGCATGGCGTGCAGCACCTTGTCTTCTCCTCTTCCTGCACGGTCTACGGTCAGCCGACGGCTGAGCATCTGCCGATCACCGAGTCGGCACCTCGTCAAGATGCCACCTCGCCTTATGGCAATACGAAGCGCATCAACGAGGATATCATCGTTGATTCTGTACGGAGTGGCATGCCTCTGCAGGCAGTCATACTACGATACTTTAACCCTATCGGTGCGCACCCCTCGGCACTCATTGGCGAGGAGCCTGTGGGTACACCGCAAAACCTCATTCCCTTCCTGACCCAAACGGTAGCAGGGCTACGCAAGGAGCTCGTCGTCTTTGGCAATGATTACAACACACCAGACGGCACCTGCATCCGTGACTACATCGATGTGATGGATCTGGCACAGGCTCATCTGGTAGCGCTACGTCGCCTGCATCGCAGTGATGTGGGGTCGGCTCCAGCACACTATATATATAATGTAGGCATGGGGCGTGGGCTGAGCGTCTTGGAGCTGATACAAGCCTTCGAGCGAGCCACGGGGCGCACTGTGCCTTATCGCATAGGCGACCGCAGAGCGGGCGACATAGAGCAGATATGGGCCGACACGAGCTACGGCGAGCAAGAGCTCCAGTGGCATGCGGAGATACCTATCGAGGAGAGCCTGCGACGAGCTTGGCACTGGCAGGAGGCTCTAGACAAGAGACATATCAACTGAAAAAACAATTCTAACCATTTAACAAAT
>NZ_CAMYEZ010000170.1 GCF_947254915.1 uncultured Porphyromonas sp.
TGACGAATCAGACGGCTCCCCTACTCCTCCTCGATGACATCTTCGACAAGCTAGACAGCGACCGCGTGGAGCGCATCATCGAGCTCGTTGCTACGGACACTTTCGGGCAGATCTTTATCACCGACACGAACCGCAAGTACCTCGATGAGATTATCTCCTCAAAGCAAGTCCCCTACCGCCTCTTCCAGATCCAGGAGGGCTCCCCGACAGAAGTCACCGCAGGGTGCTAGTCATTTTGTAAGAAAAGAGTACTCTTTGGGCTTGAAAAAAGGACTTTAGCGCAAAGTCTTGTGGAAATAGTTTGTTTCTCCACTTTAATTCCGTATCTTTGTAGGGGCAAAGAGAGGAGACTCTAAAAAGCTTTCTCTTTGCTCCTTCTAAACAAAGCAAATGGCAGTCGCACAGACCACCTATTGCACACATAGACAAGCATATAATCCCAAAACAATAAATATAGTAAGATGAAAAAGCACAACTTCTATGCTGGTCCCTCGGTACTGAACCGTGGCGTGATCGAGCGCACTGCTGATGCGGTGCTGAACTTTGCTGACATGGATCTCTCACTCCTTGAGATCTCACACCGCAGCAAGCAATTCCAAGCTGTAATGGACGAGGCCGTAGCTACTTTCAAGGAGCTACTGGACATCCCCGAGGGTTACGAGGTACTCTTCCTCGGTGGTGGTGCTAGCCTCCAGTTCTACATGGTACCGCTCAACCTCATGGGCAAGAAAGCAGCTTACCTCAACACAGGTACGTGGTCTACCAACGCTATCAAGCAGGCTGGCTACGTAGACAAGGTATTCGGCACGGAGACTGTTGTTGTCGCTTCTTCAGAGGACAAGAACTTCACCTACATCCCCAAGAACTTCACCATCCCCGAGGATGTAGACTACTTCCACTACACCTCCAACAATACCATCTACGGTACAGAGATCCGCAAGGACTTCGACTGCAAGGTACCTCTCGTAGCCGATATGAGTAGTGATATCTTCTCTCGTCCAGTAGATGTCAGCAAGTACGACTGTATCTACGGTGGTGCTCAGAAGAATATGGGCCCTGCAGGTACGACCTTCGTAGTAATCCGCAAGGATGCTCTAGGCAAGTTCGAGCGTGTCATCCCAACGATGCTTGACTACCAGACGCACGTCAAGAAGGGCTCTATGTTCAATACGCCTCCTGTCCTACCTATCTACACCTGCCTCCAAACTATGAAGTGGTACAAGGAGATGGGCGGTGTCAAGGCTATGGAGCAGCGTGCTAAGGAGAAGGCTGACGCTCTCTACACAGAGATCGACCGCAACAAGCTCTTCCGTGGTACTGTCGAGGCTGAGGATCGCTCTCGTATGAACGTATGCTTCGTCCTCAACGACGAGTATGCTGAGCTACAGGATGACTTCTTCAACTTCGCTACCGAGCGCGGTATGGTAGGTATCAAGGGTCACCGCTCTGTAGGTGGCTTCCGTGCATCTCTCTACAACGGCCTCGAGATGGAGAGCGTACAGGCTCTGATCAAGGCTATGCAGGACTTCGAGAAGAAGCACTAATCTCTCTCATTACTTACATAACACTATCTGTCCTACCCCGCAGCACCTCACACCAACAGGGGGTCTACGGGGTAGGCGTCTAAATAAAGATATCACTCAATACTATGACTAAAGTACTTATCGCAACGGAGAAGCCCTTTGCACCAGTCGCTGTAGATGGCATTCGTAAGATTGTAGAGGGTGCTGGCTTTGAGCTAGTACTCCTAGAGAAATATACAGAGCGTCAGCAACTCCTCGACGCTGTCAAGGATGTAGACGCTATCATCGTACGTAGTGACAAGGTCCAGGCTGACGTCTTTGAGGCTGCTAAGAATCTCAAGATCGTCGTACGTGCTGGCGCTGGCTATGACAACGTAGACCTAGAGGCTGCTACCAAGCACAATGTCTGCGTGATGAACACCCCAGGACAGAACTCTAACGCTGTCGCTGAGCTCGCTTTCGCACTCATGCTAGCTATGGTTCGCAACCACTTCAACGGCAAGTCTGGCTCTGAGCTCAAGGGCAAGAAGCTCGGTATCCAGGGCTTCGGACACATCGGTCGCTGCCTAGCTAAGATCGCTCACGGCTTCGGCATGGAGGTCTACTACAACAAGCGTCACCGTCTCGATGCCGCTGAGGAGAAGGAGCTCGGGCTCACCTACTGCAGCCAGGAGGACCTCTTCAAGCAGTGCGACATCGTATCACTGAATACGCCTAAGACCGCTGAGACTGTCAAGAGCATCAACGGTAAGTATGTCAAGATGATGCCTCAGGGTGGTCTTATCGTCAATACAGCTCGCAAGGAGATCATCGACGAGGAGTGCTTCCTCGCAGCTCTCAAGGAGCGCACAGACGTACGCTACGCTACCGACATCCAGCCTGACATGCACGAGGAGTACCAGAAGGAGCTACAGGATCGCTACCTAGCTACCGCTAAGAAGATGGGCGCTCAGACGGCTGAGGCAAACATCAACGCTGGTCTTGCTGCTGCTAACCAGATCGTCGGCTTCATCAAGGATGGTTGCGAGACCTTCCGCGTCAACTAATCTGTAGACGACTTAGAGAC
>NZ_CAMYEZ010000171.1 GCF_947254915.1 uncultured Porphyromonas sp.
GAGGGATTTCCCGATTTCCTCCACCTCCCGATTTCTGTCGTAGAGACGTAGAGGGGCTTGTCCGCTATAATGCGTCAGCCCTGGAAGCAGAGAGAGAGGTCTAACTTCTAATCTCTAATTTCGTACCTTTGCGTTACTATTGGAGTGTCTACTCTATACGATGCACTCTTAACTTTATATGGCTCCTCAGATGGAGCTTCACTCTCTAAGCTTCTTGTATGGATAGTCTGCGAGCTTTTCTCAACGAACTCTTCGTCATACCATCGGTATCTCAATCGATTATTGTAATCTCGCTAGTCTCGCTGGTGGGATTGCTCTTAGCACGCATACGTATAGCCCGCATCTCTCTGGGGGTTACTTTTGTCTTCTTCGTTGGTATCCTACTCTCTTACTGGGGTATCACGCTAGAGGAGAAAACGCTAGACTTTGGGATGAACTTTGGGCTGATACTCTTTATCTATGCCCTAGGACTTCAGGTGGGACCAGCTTTCTTTCCCTCGCTCAAGAAGGGCGGCATACGAGACAATCTTGACTCGCTCTTGTTGGTTGCTGTGAATATAGCGATGGTCGTGGGGCTTTTCTACATTTCTAGTCTACCTATGAGTGAGTGGGTCGGTATCCTCTCGGGAGCTACAACGAATACACCTGCCCTAGCTGCAGCTCAGAGTAGCTTGCCAAGCGTCGGGACGGAGGGTCAAAGCGTACTCTCTGAGATGGCTCTAGCGTGTGCGCTCACTTACCCCTTTGGTGTGGTCGGAGTCATACTAGCGCTCTATATATTGGCTCCTCTATCAAGAAAGCATCCTAAGGAGTGTGGGGCTGATGAGGAGCATGCCGCTTTCTTTAGCGAGTACGAGGTGAAGAATATGGGGGTCGTGGGAAAGACGATCTCGGAGGTCTCGCATGTAGCCGAGTGCTCCTTTGTGATTAGCCGCATATGGCGCGATGGCAAGGCTCTAGCGCCAGACTCGTCAACGCAGCTACTCGAGGGTGATCGACTGCTTGTAGTATCAGATGAGCGAGAGGTGCCGAGACTAGAGCTTTTCTTTGGCAAGAAGATGGCAAAGGATTGGAATCGCTCCGATATTGACTGGAATAGTGTGGATCAGAGTCTCGTCTCTAGGCGACTTGTCCTCACGCGTAATGAATATAATGGTGTGCGCCTGAGCGCCTTACACCTGCGCAATGACTATGGTGTCAATGTGACGCGCATAGATCGTGCGGGCATCGAGCTACTCACATCGCCAGATCTGCACTTGCAACTGGGAGATCGTATGACGGTGGTGGGAACCAAAGAGGCTACAGATGCGGTCGCTGCTAAGATTGGCAACGAGATCAAGAATTTGGACACGCCCAATCTACTGGGGCTCTTTATCGGTCTTTTTATCAGTGTTTTCGTTGGTATGATCCCCTTCTATATCCCAGGGGTCAGTATGCCTATACGACTAGGTCTAGCCGGAGGAGGTATTATTATTGGTATCCTAATGGGAGCTTTCGGACCTCGTATGCATGTGACGACCTATATCACGAATAGCGCCAGCCTGCTGATACGCCAGCTGGGGCTAATCCTCTACCTGGGTTGCCTAGGACTCTCGTCAGGTGCGGGATTCTTTGACATCCTCTTGAGCACGCGAGGTCTGGTGTGGCTCGGTTATGGTGCTTTGCTGACGGTCTCCCCTATCCTCTTGATCGGATGGTATATGCTACGGCGCAAGCAGGGTGACTATGCAACAATGTGCGGGGTCATATGCGGTAGTATGGCAAATCCTATGGCTCTAGAGGTGGTTGGAGACCGTCTGAGCGGTAGCAGACACACAGTCGCCTATGCAACGGTCTACCCGCTGGGGCTATTCGTCCGTATCATCCTTACGCAGCTACTTATCTTACTCTTTGTATAGCTTATGACAGACACTATAGATACTTCGGCAGCGCTCTCTCCTGACCGACATCGTGGCGAGACAGGTGTGCTACGCACCGAGCATTTGGTCAAGCGTTATCGCAGTCGTACAGTGGTAAACGATGTCTCTATCAAACTACGACAAGGTGAGATTGTAGGGTTGCTAGGTCCTAACGGAGCAGGCAAGACTACCACTTTCTATATGACGGTAGGGCTGGTAGTACCTAATGGGGGGAAGATATATCTTAATGATCAGGACATTACGAAGCTTCCCGTCTATCAGAGGGCTCGTCTCGGCATAGGCTACCTAGCTCAGGAGGCTTCGGTCTTTAGAAAGCTATCAGTCGAGGACAATATCAAAGCGGTACTAGAGATGACACCGCTCACTCCTGAGCAACAACGTGAGCGACTGGAGACGCTGATTGATGAATTCGGACTTCATAAGGTACGCACGAACCAAGGGAACCGTCTCTCGGGAGGAGAGCGCCGACGTGTTGAGATAGCTCGCTGTCTAGCCATTGACCCTAAGTTTATTATGCTTGACGAACCCTTTGCGGGTGTTGACCCCATCGCTGTGCAGGACATACAATCTATCGTGGCTAAGCTCAAGCAGCGCAACATCGGCATCCTGATCACGGATCACAATGTCAATGAGACGCTTAG
>NZ_CAMYEZ010000172.1 GCF_947254915.1 uncultured Porphyromonas sp.
CCATTAAGCTTTGCGGGTTCGTACGAAGAGCCACTCCTCGGAGGTCGCTTCGTCGATTATTTCCAGCCCCACGGAGGCTAACCCTGAGCAGATGGCTGTGCGGTCCGAGAGGAGGAAGCCACTGAGCCACACCTCGCCACCCGATCGTACAGCTGCTACGTAGCTGGGGAGGTCCTGTAGGATGATGTTGCGGTGGATATTGGCAAAAAGTAGATCCGCCTTGCTGGGGTAGTCGGAGAGACGTGCAGCGTCACCATGTAGTACGCTGATCCGCTCCGTGGGTGCGAAGCCGTTGAGCTGGAGGTTGTGTAGCGTATTGGTCACGCATTCGGACGATATGTCTATCGCTACGAGCGAGTCGGCACCGAGCAGCAGAGCCGCTATGCCGAGGATGCCCGTCCCGCACCCCATGTCAATCACTTGAGCGCCCGTCACGTCGTAGTCGAGTAGATGCTCTAGGATCATGCGAGTCGTGTGGTGCTCGCCCGAGCCAAACGAATTGTACGCCTCGATGAGTAACTGTAGCTCATGCGTTGGTAGTGTCGGAGCCAGCTCAGGCGTGGTGACCAGTATGCGCCCCCGTAGCGATATCGGCTCGAAGGTCGTGCTGCGCCACGCTGCTAGCCAGTCACTGGAGGGTGCCAGCTCGTGGCGGTAGTGCCACTCTATATCATATAGTGTCAGGCCTCCCGCATCTGTGGCGAGTTGGCTGTCAACCTCTTCGCTCTCCTGCCAAGCGTCATCGGAAATGTAGGCTTGAAGCAACCCTTTGTCAGACTCCTCCTGAAAGCTTTCGAAGCCCCAATCAGCTAGCATTTGCGCAAGCAAAGGCATCGCCCATTCGGTCTCGCTGAGCTGCTCCGTGGTAAAGGTGTAGTGATGGTACATAGCGTAGTTAAGCAGCTAAGTTCGTTGGGGTTAGTTTGTCTCTCTTGGTGAGTAGTACGATGATGGCGGTGATACCCTTGCCGATGGATGAGAGGGAGATAGCCCACCAGACGGCTGGCAGTCCCCAGCCCAAGTAGATCAGTAGGAGCGCTAGCGGTATGCGCAGCAGATTGCCTACGATGCTGATTATGGCTGGTGTATTGCTCCGTCCTACACCGTAAAACAGCCCCTGCGTCGTAATCTCCGCCATGATAAAGAGCTGGGAGAAGCTGGCGATGTACAGGTATCTCCCGCCCTCTATATAGGTCTCAGGATCTGGTACGATCAGCGCAAAAAAGGCTTCACCCAGGAAGAGGAAGAGCAGCGTCCCGAAGAGACCTATCGACAGCGTCATGAGGATAGTCGTCCTGTAGCCACGCCACACACGGTCAAACTGACGTGCCGCATAGTTGTGCCCTACGAAAGTGGCTAGGGCAGTGCAAAAGCCTTGGCACGCATTCCACGTTACGCCCTCTAGCTGTCCGCCAGTCGTCATGACCGCCACGCCGATAGCGCCACCCTGCTCAGAGGCTAAGCGTCCCATAAATATGCTGATCAGCGCAAAAAGCGAGTTGAGTAGCACCACTGGTACACCGATAGCGAAGATGCGTCGGCTCTGCTCTCCTGCTAGCTTTGTCACGATAGAACTACCGTCAAGTATCTTGTCGCGGTGCTGCATGCGATAGTAGAGGATAGCGCAGACGGCCAGCTGGGAGAGGAGTGTGGCGAGGGCTGCCCCGATGACTCCTAGATGGCAGACGAAGATGAGTAGCGGGTCAAGGATCATGTTGAAGAGTAGCCCTAGCGAATTGATCTTGAATGGGGTCATACTCCGTCCATGCGCATTGTAAATGCCACTCATAGCGAGCGTCAGGAAGTAGCCCGGCAAGCCAACCAATACGATGCGCAGATAGCTTAGCGCCATCTGGTGCACATCCGCTTCTAGATTGTAGATGCCCACGATCGGAGAGCCAAAGAGCAGGTAGACGAGCGCCAGGAGCGTCCCGACGATGAGCGCCCAGGTGGTACAGTGGCGGGAGAACTTGATCGCAAGCGACTTATTACGAGCTCCGAGGCTCTGCGAGACACACACCTCGGCACTGGTCTTGGTGAGCTGAGCGATTGACGTGGCGATCCATAGGAGCACTCCGATGACTCCGACGGCGGCCACCTCACGACTGCCGAGACGTCCGAGCCACGCCATATCGGTGAAGTTGTACGCCATCTGGACAAACGAGGTAGCGACGATCGGAGCCGCCAGTCGCAGTAGTTGCTTACGGATCGGACCTTGAGTGAAGTTTATGCTATTAGTTTTGATGATTTTACCTTCTAGTGAGCGCTGTCATCTAGCGTGGCAGCCTCGGTTACAAACTTGGTGCAAAGGTATCAAAAATGGGGGCAGCGAACCCACCCCTATGGGCGAAACAACCGTGCCGACGCATTTATAAGCCTCTCCTCTAGGGGCTACTATGGCTATAAGCTTGATACACAGTGCTGCCGACTCACGCTGTAGCTGCTCCTGCATCTCCGCTAATCCCATTCTCTCCCGAGGAAATCGGGAATCTCCAGGGAGCAAACGGAATTTCCCCACGGAGGTCCGAAATAAAAGTT
>NZ_CAMYEZ010000173.1 GCF_947254915.1 uncultured Porphyromonas sp.
GGAACTTCGAAATCTTTCTTCCGAAGTTTCATTTCATTCTTCCGAAGTTTTATTTCCCGCCTCGGTGGAGAATTTTCATTTGCTCCCTGGAGCTTTCGGATTTCCTACCGAGGGGAGAGGGGAGAGCTAGTAGCTCTAGTGGCACTAGTGCCCCTAGCCAACAGCTAACTACGGTAGGAGGTCAGCGTCTTGTAGCTCGCGGTAGAGGCGCTGCACGGGGAGGCCCATGACGTTGTAGAAGGAGCCCTCGATGTGCGAGACGCCGATGTAGCCGATCCACTCCTGTATGCCATAGGCGCCCGCTTTGTCGAGCGGCTGGTAGTGCGCTACGTAGTGGTCTATCTCGCTGTCCGTGAGCTGTGCGAAGGTGACCAGCGTGTGGCTCGCGAAGGAGCGCTGCCACTCGGTCGTGGTGAGCGAAACGCCCGAAACGACCTCATGCTGGCGACCGCTCAGGAGGCGTAGCATACGTCGTGCGTCGTCCAGGTCGTGAGGCTTGCCGAGGATTTGCCCGTCGAGGAGGACGACCGTGTCGGCCGTGATGAGCAGTTCGTCGGCTTGTAATGTGGGGCGTAGCTGCTCCGCTTTGAGCTGGGAGAGATAGCGCGGCACCTCTTCGAGAGGTAGCGTGTCAGGGTAAGCCTCGCTGTGTCCCTCGATGGTGCGTATCTCAAAGGGGTGCCCGAGCGTGGCGAGGAGCTCTTTGCGCCGTGGCGATTGGGAGCCAAGGATCCAGTGGTAAGTTTTCATTGTGGGTAGTCGTCTAGGATGGCTTCGGTGAATAGGTTGTAGAGCTGCGACACCTCTTGCTGCGACTCGGGCAATTGCTCGAGTAGTGCACGGTGGCGAGCAATGGTCTCTAGGTCGTGCCGGCGGGCGGGCCCCGTCTGCGCTACGTAAGGATCTATCGTGGTCGCCTTCGAGGCGGTGCGCAGGATGAGCCCATTGAGCAGGTCGGTGGGGAGACCCGCCTGAGTCAGCAGACGGTGCGAGAGGGTGTAGAGGCGGTTGGTACAGTTGGAGGCGAGCACGCCTGCGAGGTGTAGCCAGAGCCGTTGGTCCAGTGTGGAGGGGATCGCCTCAACCTGAAGAAGTTCGTTCCACTGCTGTAGGGTGGTCAAACCTTCGTCAGAGGCGAGCTGGTAAAGGACCTTTTGCCCCTCGAAGGGAACGATGACCTCTTTGGCAAAGCTATTGAACGGGTACCAGACGCCGTAGGCGCGTTGTCCGCTGAGGCAGTCGATCGGGGTCACTGCGGAGGTGTGGACGACCAAGCCGTCCAGCGGTGGCAGTGCCGTGGCGACCTCTGCGATGGCTTGGTCGCTGACGGCGATGATGTAGAGGTCCGCTAGGGGAAGCTGTCGCAGGCTATCGGTGACGAGGCAAGTGAGTGCGAAGCGCTTACGGAGCGCCTCGGCATGGGCTAGCCGCCGGCTGTAAATGCCGCAAAGCGATGTGGCGGCGTGGCTCGCCAGTGCAGCTGCTATGGAGGTGGCTACGCCTCCTGAGCCTATGAGTACGACTTTCATGGAGTATCAACTATAGAGCGGTGTGTCAAAGGTACGAAATTAGAGGTTAGAGATTAGAGATTTGTTTCTAGGAGTACTAGTGACACTAGGAGCACTAGTGCCACTAGCTAACGGACAATGCCAGACTTCTTCGGTAGGAAATGAAAACTCTCCACGGAGGAATGTGTGATTGCCTCCGTGGAGAGTGTTTAGGAGCCAGTTAGTTGGCTCAACGAAAGTCGCCGATTAGAGCGTGTCGATCAGGTCGCTGAGCGTTTTCTTGGCATCGCCGATGAGTAGTGTCACACCCTCGCTACGGCTGTAGAGCGGGTTCTCGACGCCAGCGTAGCCAGGTTTGAGGTCAAAGTTGCAGATAATGACCTGCTTCGCCTGATCCACATTGAGGACTGGCATACCATAGATAGGCGTTCCCTCAGCATTGCGCGCAGCGGGGTTGAGGACGTCGTTGGCCCCGATGACGATAACGGCATCGGTATTGGCAAACTGATCGTTGATCGCCTCCATCTCGTAGAGGCTATCGTAGTCTACATTGGCCTCAGCGAGGAGCACGTTCATATGTCCCGGCATGCGACCAGCCACTGGGTGGATGGCGTACTTGACTTCGGCACCGTTTCGAGCGAGCTTGTCGGCTAGTTGCTTGACCTCCTGCTGAGCTTGCGCTAGTGCCATACCGTAGCCCGGCACGATGATGACGCTCTTAGCGTTGTGTAGTACCTCGGTAGCAGACTGTAGTGGTGTCGCTGTGCTGGTCGCTGACGAGGCGGCGGGGGCTGCGGGAGCACTCTCCGCATGATCCAAACGATCCATCAGGTTGGAGAGCGTTGCCTTAGCATCACCTAGACAAAGGGCTACGCCTTCGCCACGGCTGTAGAGCGGGTTCTCAACGCCAGCGTAGCCAGGCTTGAGGTCGTAATTGCAGATGATTACCTGCTTCGCCTGATCCACATTGAGGACTGGCATACCATAGATAGGCGTTCCCT
>NZ_CAMYEZ010000174.1 GCF_947254915.1 uncultured Porphyromonas sp.
CTCTCCGCCATATTGGTGGAAAACATGCCCGCCCTAGGCGAATGGCATCGCGTTCCCTCGAAGCAAACCCTCCTCATGAGCGAATGGACCGCCAAGATGCGACAGATCGTCCAGGAGGTCGCGACAGCAGATGTGGGCAGTCTCTCAGGCGTGCCGAGCTGGATGCTCGAGACCATTATGGCGATCCTAGAGCATACAGGACGAGAGAACCTCTCAGAGGTGTGGCCTCACCTCGAAGTCTTCTTTCACGGGGGCATCAGCTTTGATCCGTACCGTGAGCGGTACCGTCAGATCATCCCGTCCGAGCGGATGCAGTACCGTGAGACCTACAATGCGAGCGAGGGCTTCTTTGGCATTCAGGATGACCCCACCTCTAGCTCTATGCTCCTGATGCAGGACTACGGTATCCTCTACGAATTCATCCCGATGTCTCAGTTTGACGCACCCGACCGTCAGGCTATACCGCTAGCCGATGTACAGAAAGGGGTCAACTATGCGCTCGTCATCTCCACCCTCGGAGGGCTTTACCGCTACATCATCGGCGACACAGTCATGTTCACCGAGTTGCACCCCTACAAGTTCATCATCACGGGACGTACGCAGAGCTTTATCAATGCCTTCGGCGAGGAACTGATGGTCCACAACACGACCACAGCCATCTCACGCGTCGCTCAGGAGATGGGCATCACGGTGCTAGACTACACGGTGGCACCGCGCTTCTGCCTAGATACAGCGAATGGCTATCACGAGTGGATCGTAGAGTTTGAGACACCGCCAGCCGATCCAGAGCACTTCATCGAGCGTATTGACCAAGAGCTCCGCACGCTCAATAGCGACTACGAGGCAAAGCGCTATGCCAATATGGCGCTCCTAATGCCCCGTCTAGTGGTTGCTCGGCGAGGGCTCTTCAACGACTGGCTCGAGGAGCAGGGCAAGCTCGGCGGGCAACACAAGATACCCCGCCTGCGGAGCAACGCCGAGCTCAACGATCGTCTCATCGAGCTCAACAAATAGCGACAACATCAGTCAGATAGAACAGGGCTGACACATTATAAAAATGGACTAATCTCTACGGAGAAAATCGTGAATTCCTCTGTGGGGATCTTTGATTTTCCAGTGAGGAGCGGAGAAACTCTTCGGACTTTTGATTTCATTCTTCCGAACTTTCATTTCATTCTTCCGAAGTTTTATTTCTCGTCTCCGTAGAGAAATTCTGTTTTTCACCAAGCTATTTGGGATTTCCTCGGATATCGCCCTGTGCAGCTCCTAGCAGAGTGCTTATAATGCGTTAGCCCTGCCAGATAGGAGGAGTTTCCCCTGCGGGAAGCTCCTTTTTCTAGTATGACGGGCATGTCATACCGAAGAAAGCGTCAGCCCCGTTCGTGCGAGACTGACGCTTCTTACTGTGCTAGCGCTGTATCGTTAGATCATATTGGTGACCTCCCAGGCGAAGGCTCGCAGACCTTGCTGGGGGTTGTCTAGATCGATCTGATGAAGTGCCGAGAGGATTCGCTCTGCTCGCTCAGCATCCGTGATAACCATCATAGCGCCATTGGTCGTCGGCCAAGCATGGCTCCCGAGATGCGGTTCGCCCGTTGCGGAGCCACGTCCGCAGACTTCGCTCCACTCTGTATAGCCCTTGGCATTGTGCTGCTCGAGGGTGCGTAGGACGAGCCCATGCAGGGCGCTGTTGTAGACGATGAAGAGTGCCGTTTGTCTATTCATAGCTTAGTGGTGGTTTTTGAGACTTTTCTTGCGCCGACGCCGTATTTGACGGCGAGAGACCAGCGCATAGATACAGGGGATCAGGAGGAGCGTGACCAGCGTTGAGATAGTCAGACCGAAGGCTACCGTGACACCCATTGGCTGCCACATCTCGCTACCCTCTCCGATGCCGATAGCCATCGGGATCATACCGAAGACGGTCGTGAGGGTCGTCATCAGCACAGGACGCAGACGCGATGCCCCCGCATGGAGCAGCGCAGTGCGTACGGACATACCACGCTCACGATTGAGTATGGTGTAGTCAATCAGGACGATACCATTCTTCACCACGATACCGACGAGCATGATTGCTCCGATGAAGGCAATGATGCTCAAGGGGACACCCGTCAGGAGCAGACCGATGATAACGCCCGTAAAGGCAAAGGGTACGGAGAACATGATGACAAATGGGGAGGCCAAGCTCTCAAACTCCGCAGCCATCACGATGAAAACTAGGAAAACGATGAGAAGCAGGAGCGTGCCTAAGTCTGCAAAAGCCTCTTGTTGCTGCTCGAAAGCTCCCGTGATTTCGTAGCTTACGCCCTCGGGCATATCCATCCCGTCAAGGGTCTTCTGAGCGGTGCGGACGAGATCTGAAAGGGCTGCCTTGGGTGCTGGCGTGAGGGCAATGGTGACGACACGTGAGCGGTCTTTCTGGTAAATGGCGGGGGGCGCAAAGTGCTCCTCGACCTTGCCCAGTTCACCTAGTCGTACACTCGTTCCCTGCGGGGTACGTAC